>CBINDH010000013.1:0-18527 GCA_966249365.1 uncultured Xylanimonas sp.
GATTTTCCCGACAGGCGTGTTGGCATGATACCGTCACCTCTGTCGATAAGTCATCGGACCATTCGCCTGACGACCGCGCCACGGCCGCCGCCCTGCTCTCACCCGAGGAGTACCGCATGTCGGAGCACGCTCCGATCCCCCGTCGTCACTGGCTCGCCATGGGGACGCTGTCCCTGGGCGTGTCGCTGGTGATCATGGACGCGACGATCGTCAACGTCGCGCTCCCCGTCGTCATCGAGGACCTCGGGCTGAACTCGGCCGGTGCGCAGTGGATGAACGCCATCTACTCGCTCGTCTTCGCCTCCCTCATGCTCACCGTCGGCCGGATCGGCGACCAGTACGGCCGCAAGCGCCTCTACGCCGTCGGGCTGGTCGTGTTCATGGTCGCCAGCCTCGGTGCCGGCGCCGCGACCAGCCCCGCCATGCTCATCGCCTCCCGGCTCGTGCAGGGCCTCGGCGCGGCCATGGTGCTGCCGAGCACGCTGTCGACGCTCAACGCGATGTTCCACGGCCGGGCGCGCGCCATCGCGTTCGCGATCTGGGGGTCCACCATCGGCGGCATGGCCGCCGTCGGGCCGCTCATCGGCGGGTGGCTGGCCACCGACGTGTCCTGGCGCTGGGCGTTCTGGCTCAACATCCCGTTCGGGCTGCTCGCCCTCTTCGGCATCGTCCGGACCCTCGACGAGACCCGCGACACCACCATCCAGCGGGGCGCGGACATCCCGGGCGTGCTGCTCTCCAGCCTCGGCCTCGCGGGCATCGTCTTCGGCCTCATCGAGGGCGAGTACTACGGCTGGTGGCGGACCGAGTCCGGCGGCCTGTCGCCCGTCCCGTTCGCGCTCGCGGGCGGCGTGCTGCTCGTCGTCGCGTTCGTCGTCGTCGAGCTGCGCCGGCTGCACGCCGGGAAGGTCACGCTCGTCGACCTGCGGCTGCTGCGCATCGGGTCGTTCCGGTACGGCAGCATCGCCGCGCTCATCGTCTCGCTCGGCGAGTTCGGCCTGCTCTTCAGCCTCCCGCTGCTGCTCCAGGGCGCCCTCGGCTACTCGGCGCTCGGGACCGGCTGGATCCTGCTCTGGCTCGCCCTGGGGACGTTCCTCATCTCGGCCGTCACGCCCCGGCTCGCCGCGCAGCTCGGGCAGACGTCCGTCGTGCGCATCGGGCTCGTGCTCGAGGCCATCGCCATCGGTGGGCTCGCGCTGATGCTCAGCACCTCGGTGTCGGGCGCCGTCGTCGCCGCGTGGCTCTTCGTCTACGGCGTCGGCGTCGGCATGGCGACCGCGCAGCTCACCGGCGTCATCCTCGTCGACGTGCCGGTCGCGCAGAGCGGCCAGGCGTCGGGCTTCCAGACGACCGTCCGCCAGCTGGGTTCCGCGCTCGGCGTGGCGCTCCTCGGTGGTCTGCTGATCGCCACCATGACGTCGCAGACCCGGGACCGCCTGGCCGACTCCGGCCTGCCGCCCGAGCAGAAGGACGCCGTCGTGGAGCTCGTGCACGACACCGCGGGCGCGGGCATCCCCGCGCTGGTCGCCAACCCGGAGACCGCGGCCGCCGCCGCCGAGGCGCAGGAGGCGCTGGTCCAGGCGAGCCGGATCACCACCGGGATCGCCGCCGGCGTCCTCCTCCTCGGTGTCGGCGCGACGTTCGCGCTGCCGCACGTGCCCGCCCAGCCCGCCCCGGAGGGCGGCACCGGCGAGACCGCCCCGCGGGCCCGTTCAGGCCGCGGGCGCGCCGGTCGCCACTGAGCGAGCCGGGTCAGCGCCGGCCGCGTCCTCGTCGAGGTCGCGGCCGGCGGTCCGACGCGTCACGCCGTCGGCCCCGCCGCTCCCGCCGTCCGCCTGCGGCGGGGCCGGGTCCTCGGCCGCCGCGAGGCGGTCCGCGAGGGCCGTGGCCGCCGCGAACGCGATCGTCAGCGCGTGGTGCGCCGTCAGCCGGTGCCGCGCCGGGGCGCGGGCGACGGTGCGATGAGTCACGGGAAGCCTCCGAGGGTGTGCCGGGACCGTCGTCAGGACGGGTCCGCGTCCTCGACGAGCGTCATCCCCGAGGTCTCGTCGCCCACGACGAGGGTGTCGCCGTCGAGGCGGAGCTCGGGTTCGGACTCGAGCGTCTCGACGAGCCAGCGCTCGGCCGCCTCGAGCTCCGGCGTGCCGGCCATCATCGTCGACCGGAACGGTCCGTCGACGACGAGGCGGCCGTCGCCCCACGAGGCCGGCGCGGACATCTGGTTCAGGCCCGCCGAGGCGGCGATCCGGTCGTCCGCGAACGTCAGGGTGACGGCGGCGCCGTCGGGCAGGTCGACGCCGCGGACGTCGGTCCCGACGAAGGTGCGACCGTCGAGCGCCGCGGTGTCCGTCGCGGCGGTACCCGCCGACGAGCCGGCCGCGAGCGGGGCCGCCCCGGGGTCCACCCCGGGGGCGGCGCAGCCGGCCAGGACCGCGGCGCCGGCCAGGACGGCGGACGCCGCGAACGTGACGGTCAGCGCCCGGCGCGCCGCGCTGAGGCGTGCCGGAGCAAGGGACTGGGCGGTGCTGCGTCGAGTCATGAGGGGCCTCCTTGGCTGGGTCGTCAGAACGCGGCGTCGCGGATGAGCGGCTGCGTCATGCAGTGTCCGCCACCGCGGCCACGGCCGAGCTCGGCACCCGCGATCTCGATGACCTCGATGCCGGCCGCCCGCAGGCGGGCGTTGGTCGTGGTGTTGCGGTCGTACGTGAAGACGACGCCCGGCTCGACCGCGACCGCGTTGTTGCCGCTGTCCCACTGCTGCCGCTCGGACTCGTACACGTCGCCGCCCGTCTCGATGACGCGGAGCCCGTCGAGCCCGAGCTCGCGCGCCACGACCGTGAGGAACGGCGTGCCGCCCTCGTCGGTCACGTGCAGCCGGCCCGCGCCGTCGCCCGGACGCAGCACGAACGCGTGGATCGAGTCGACGATGCGCGGGTAGACCGTCACGGTGTCGACGTCGACGAAGGTCATGACCGTGTCGAGGTGCATGGCCGAGCGGAGCTTGGGCATGCCCGCCACGACGACGCGGCTGGCGGCACCCGCGTCGAACAGTGCGGCCGCGACCTGGGTGATCGCCTGGCGGGAGGTGCGCTCGCTCATGCCCATGAGCACGACGCCGTTGCCGACGGGCATGATGTCGCCGCCCTCGAAGGTCGCGTCGCCGTGGTCGTGCTCCGGGTCGCCCCCCCAGATCCGCGAGCCGACGAAGTCGGGGTGGAACTCGTAGATCGCCTTCATGAGCAGCGTCTCGTCGTGCCGGGCAGGCCAGTAGAGCGGGTTGAGCGTCACGCCGCCGTACAGCCAGCTCGTCGTGTCACGCGTGAAGAGCGTGTTGGGCACGGGCTTGAGCAGGTACTCGCGCGCGTCGGGGGAGTACTCGGCGAGCCCGCGGTGGCCCTGCGGGAGGTCCGGCACGTCGCTGGTGGCCAGACCGCCGATGAGGTGCTCGGCGAGCAGCTCCGAGGGCATCGCGTCGAGGTGCGCGTAGGTGGCCTCGACGAGGCCCGCGCCGACCTTGTCGGGGGTGACCTTCCGGTCGAGCAGCCAGTGGCGCGCCCCGGGCACGTCCATGGTCTGGGCGAGCGCGTCGTGCAGCTCGACGACGTCGACGCCGCACGACCTGAGGTCGTCGGTGAACCCGCGGTGGTCCTCGATGGCCTTGTCGACCCACAGGACGTCGTCGAACAGGAGGTCGTCCGAGTTGGTCGGCGTCAGGCGGCGGTGGGCCAGGCCGGGGCGGCAGACCAGCACCTTGCGCAGGCGGCCGACCTCGGAGTGGACGCCGTAGGCGGCGGAGGGGAGCGGTGCCGCCGGCGTGGGTTGGGTGGTCGTCGCGGTGGGGTCGTGCAGGGTCATGGTGGTCCTTTCGGCAGGTCGGTGGGTCGCCCGCGCGGCGCCGGCGCGCCGGGGCGGTCAGGTCAGATCTGGACGACGCCCGTGGCGAGCAGGGTGACGCCGACGACGGCGCAGGCGAGCACGGCGAGGAACGTGACGAGCCCGGCACGGGTGAAGACCTGGGCGCCCTGCTCACGGCGCGCCCGCACGTACAGCACGGTCGCGGGCGCGAGCAGGATCCCGGCCAGGAACAGGAACACGTAGCCGGCCGCCCAGATCAGGAAGAGCGTGTACGCGGTGGAGACGACCGCGATCACGGTCTCGCGGCGGCGGGTGCGCTCCAGGACGCCGTCGTACCCGTCGCGGCGGAGCGCGATCTTGAGGGCGTAGGCGCTCGCGAGGGCGAAGGGGGCCAGGGCGAGGGCGGCGGTGAGGTCGAGCGTGAAGTCGAGCGCGTTGCGGACGAACTGCACCGCGAAGAGGATCGCGGTGACGAGGATCGAGGTCCACAGCACGGCGTTCGTCGGGACGCCCCGGCCGTTCGTGCGCGCGAACATCCGCGGGAGGTCGCGGTCCGACGCCGCGGCGTAGACGACGTCGGCCGCCAGGAGCTGCCAGGCGAGGTAGGCGCCGAGCACCGAGACGATCAGCCCGACGCGGATCAGCACCCCGCCCCACCCGCCGACGGCCGTCTCGAGCACGCCACCGACGGACGGCTGGGGGAGCGCGGCGATCTCCGCGCGCGGCAGGATGCCGTAGGCGAGGATCGAGATGCTCGCGAACAGCGCGAGGACGGACAGGAAGCCGAGCACGGTCGCCTTGCCGACGTCCGTACGCCGCGTGGCGTACCGCGAGTAGACGCTGGCGCCCTCGATGCCGAGGAACACGAAGACGGTGATGAGCATCGTCCCCTGGACCTGCTGGAACAGCGAGTCCCCGCCGGGCACGTCGTACCCGCCGGTGAGGTTGCCGACGAACACCGACCCGTCGAACGCCACGACCGCGAGGACGACGAACACGGCGAGCGGCACCAGCTTGGCGACGGTCACCACGAAGTTGATCGCCGCCGCCTCCTTCACCCCGCGCTGGATGAGCAGGTAGAAGCCCCAGACCGCGACGGTCGAGATCGCGAACGCGAGCCACGTGTCGCCCTGGCCGAGGTAGGGCTCCAGGCCGGGGAACAGCTGGGACAGGGTGGTCATGATGAGCACCCAGTAGAAGGCGTTGCCCGCGCAGGCCGACGCCCAGAACCCGAACGCGGACAGGAAGCCGGGGTAGGCCCCGAAGCCCTCGCGCGCGTAGACGTACACGCCGTTGTCGAGCATCGGCTTGCGGATCGCGAGCTTCTGGAAGACGAACGCGAGCGACAGCATGCCGCCGCCCGCGACGGCCCAGGCGATGAGGGCACCGTAGACGCCCGTCTCGCCGGCGAACCGGGACGGCAGCTGGAAGACGCCCGCGCCCACCATCGACCCGACGACCATCGCCGTCAGGGCGGGCAGGCCGAGCGTCGAGCCGGGCGTGTCCGCGGTGGTGGACGTCGGGTGCGCGTCGGAACGCGACGGGGTCGGGGACATCGTCTCTCCAGGGTGTGCGGTGACCAACGGTGCGTAAACCGGTGGCAATGCGACATCGCTAGTGAAGTGCGCCCGGAGCAGTCCCGCAGCCGGGCGTCCGTGGAAACACGCAGAGGGACGCCGGAACCTGCGGCGACAGAGGACGTGGTCTCAGGCGTCCTCGGCGGGCGCCAGGCCGACGGGTTCCCCGCCGCGCTGCCGCACGAAGGGCAGCGTGAGGCGGAGGCGCCCACCGCCGTCCTCGTTCGACCCGAGCGCGAGGGTCCCGCCGCGGGCCGCGAGCCGGTCGGCCTGGCGGGCAAGCCCGCGGAGCTCGGGCGCGGCGTCACCGGGTCCCGTGCCGTCGTCGTCGACGGTCAGGTCGAGGCGCCAGCGGTCGCCGTCCGGGCCGGCGACCGGCGCGATCTCGGCGCGGACGCGCAGCGTCGTCGCGTGGCCGTGCTTGAGCGCGTTCGTCAGGCCCTCCTCGACGGTGTCGACGACGACGAGGCGGTCGGTCAGGGGGAGCGGCGGCTCGTCGGACTCGAGGAACCGCCGGTACGCGGGCCCGACGTCGAGCGAGGCGCTGACCTGCCGCGGGAGGCGCCGCAGCATGACGTCGATGGCGCGCATGGCACCGAGCTCGACGCCGGACGGGTAGACCGCGTGGCTGAGCGCCCGGACGTCCGCCTCGCGGATCTCCTCGAGCTCCTCGGCCCAGCCGTGCAGCGTGCTCGCGTTGGCCCGGTCGCCCGCCTCGACGAGCCGCATCGTCAGCGCGTCGAGCCCGGCCGTGACGGTGACGAGCCGGTGCTGGAGCGTGCCGTGGAGCTGGTCGGACACCGTGCGCCGCACCCGGATCTCCTCGGCCTGGAGCTCGGTGACGGCGCGCGCGGCGCGGCGCTCCTCGGCGCGCGCACGGTTCAGGAGCTGTGCGGTCAGCAGGCCGGAGCTGACGGCGACGAACCCGGCGGCGAACCCGGCGAACCACTCGGCGGCGAGGAACTGGACGCCGGTCGGCGCGGAGCGGATCTCGTACATCGCCATCACGCGGGGGAACGACAGCAGGAACGCCACCGCGGCGAGCCGTCCGTACGCGGCCTTCCAGCTCCATCGCGTCGGCCGGACCAGGTAGGCCACCGCGATGATGAGCAGCCCGTACACGACGTTCACGACCGCGATCGTCAGCGCCTCCGCCAGGGCCCGGGACCTCACCGCGGCGGCGGCGGCGGTCCAGCCGCCCCACGCGGTCCACTCGGCGAGGAACATGAGCGTGTACACGACGACGTAGAGCGCGGAGAGGGCCGCCCACACGTGACCCGGCTCGCCCGCGAGGAGGAGCCGGACCCGCTCCCTCAGGCCGTCCACGCGCGCCCTGTCTGCTCGAGGAAGGCCAGGACCGCCGCGACCCTGCGGTTGGAGTCCGCGTCCTCGATCCCGAGCTGGCGGTAGATCGCCTGCAGGTGGCTCTCCACCGAGCGCGTGCTGGTGCCCAGACGTGTGGCCACCGCCGCGTTCGACAGCCCTTCGGCGACGAGGCGGAGGACGTCGAGCTGGGCCTCGGTGAGCTGCCCGACGGCGGTGCCGTCGCGCGCCTCGGAACGCTGGACCAGGTGCGGGTCGAGGACCACGTCGCCCTGCGCGGTGGCGACCACGGCCCGCACGAGCACGTCGCGGGCGAACGTCGAACGCTTCGAGAGGTAGCTCCAGGGCCTCGGCGCGTCCTGCTGGACCGAGGCGTAGAGGTCCATGACGTCCTCGCTGGACAGCAGCATGATCGCCAGGCCGGGATCCGCTCGCTGCAGATGGACGCCGAGCGAGACGCCGTTGCCGTCGGGCAGGTTCACGTCGAGGAGCACCACGTCCATCGACCCCGGCGTCATCACGAGCCTGGCCTCGGCGACGCCCGGGACGGAGTGGACGACCCGCAGGCCGTCGTGCCCCGCCAGGGTCTGCTCGAGCATGCCTCGGATGAGGGCCTCGTCCTCGACGATCCCCACCCGGAAGACACGCGTCTCCATGGGTGGATGGTAGGGCGAAGACGCGCGATGATGCTCAGCACCGACCCGAGGAGCGCCGTGCCGGACGACGTTCGTGAGACCGCCAGCCCCGTGAGCGACCGCGTGCTGCGCCTCGGCCGCATCGGGTGGGCCGTCGTCGGGGTGGCCGCCGCCGCGGTCGTCGTCTACACGGCGATCTCCACGCTGAGCGGGCTGGCCGTCCCGCTCGTCGTGGCGGCGGTGCTCGGCATCCTCCTGCACCCCGTGGTCGACCGGATGGGGCGTGCGGGCCTGTCGCGCGGCCTCGGCGCCGCCGCCGTGCTCGTGGTGCTCGCCGTCGTGGTCGGCGTCGCCGTCTGGCTGACGGTCGTCGGCGTGGTCCAGCAGGCCACGGAGATCGTCGACCGCGTCACGCGCGGGCTCAGCGCCCTGCAGGAAGAGCTCGCGGGCACGTCCCTGGACGTCACCGGGCTCGACCTGGGGAACATCACCTCGGCGCTCGGCGGGGGTGTCGCGAGCCTCTTCGGGAACGTGTTCACGAGCGCGGCCGCGTTCCTCGTGGGCACGTTCATCGCGCTGTTCTTCCTGTACTACGTGCTGGCGGACTGGCCCCGGATCCGGCAGTTCGTCGCGCGGTACTCGTCGGTCGGCGCGACCGAGGGGGAGACCGTCGTGGAGCAGGCGACGACGACGCTGCGGCGGTACTTCAGCGCGATGACGCTGTCGAACCTGCTCGCGGCGGTGCTCATCGGCGCCGCGGCGGTGGCGCTGCGCGTGCCGCTCGCCTTCTCGATCGCGCTCGTGACGCTCGTGACGTCGTACGTGCCGTTCCTCGGCGCGATCTTCTCCGGCGCGTTCGCCGTGCTCATCGCGCTCGGGTCCCGCGGGCTCACCGAGGCGCTCGTCCTGCTGGCCGTCATCCTCGTGATGCAGAACGTCGTCCAGACGCTCGTGCTGACCAAGCTGTCCTCCGACCGGCTGCGCCTGCACCCGATCGTCAACCTCGGCTCGACGGTCGTCGGCACGGTGCTCGCCGGGCTGCTGGGTGCCATGCTCTCCGCCCCGGTCACCGTCATGGTGCGCGACATCTTCGGTCACCTGGGCTCGCGCGCCGCCGAGCCGCAAGCCCCGGCGCCGGACGCCGCGGCGCCCGACGGGTCTGGCGCCGAGGACTGAGCTCAAGCGGCCGCGCGCAGCACCGGCCAGGCGCCGTCGGACCAGTTGGCGATCACGCTCGCGGTGACACCGGACGCCGGGTCGTACCAGGTCTTGGCCGAGATCCCGGCGTCGTACCCCTCGAGCCACACGTGGCCCGACTCGCGCCCGATCCAGAAGCCGCGGCCGTAGCCGAGCACGGTGCCGTCGTCGGTGGTCGCGGGGGTGGTCAGGAGCGCGGTCGTGGCCGGCGAGACGATCCGCCCGGCCGTCAGGGCCGCCCAGAACGCGGCGAGGTCCGCCGTCGTCGTGACCAGGCCGCCGTCGCCGCTGCCGACCACGGGCAGGTGCAGCACGTTGGTGCGCAGCCCGTCCGCGGCGAGGTACCCGCAGGCGAGGTCATCGGCGGGCTCGTCGGTGCGCGGGTAGCCCGAGCGCGTCATCCCGGCGGGGCCGAGCACGCGCTCGGTGACGAGGTCGGCGAAGGGCATGCGCGCGACCCGTTCCGCGACGAGGGCGAGGACGACGAACCCGGAGTTGTTGTAGGCGAACCGGGTGCCCGGGGCGAAGACCTGCGCGTGGCCCGCCAGGGCCGGGAGGTACGCCTCGGTCCCGTCCATGGTGTGCACCGGCACGGGCATGACGTAGTCGGTGATCGCGCCGTCGGCGGACTCGTCGAGGTAGTCGCCGATCCCGGACGTGTGCGACAGCAGGTGGCCCACCGTCACGGCGTCGTCGACCAGCGGGAGGTCGTCGCCGAGCACGGGGCGGACGGGAGTGTCGAGCGACAGGCGGCCCTCGTCGATCAGCGAGCCGACCGCCAGGGCCGTGAACCCCTTGGCGACGCTCGCCACCCCGAACCTGGTTCCGGGCGTGTTCGGGATCCCGCGGCCACGGTCCGCGTGCCCGTAGCCGCGCTCGAGGACCACGCCGTCGGCGTCGTCGACGCGGACGACGCCGCTGAAGCGCCCCTGGGACGCGGCATGGTCGAGCGCCGCGGCGAGGTCCTGGGCGGCGGTCATCGGGCGCGGTCCGCGAGCGTGTTCAGCAGCGCCGCGCCCGTGGCGGCGTCGGGCACGGTCACCACGAGCGACCGGTCGCCGGTGCGCTCCACCAGCAGGGCCTCGCCGCTGCGCGGCACGATGCCGACCCGCCCGCTCCGGCTGACCCGCCAGCCGTATCCGCCGAACTCGCGGAACGCGTTGACCTGGGTGGCCGAGGCGCGCACCACCTCGTCGCCCGGCACGTGCGTGCGTGGCCACCCGACGGCGGAGGTCACCGTGAGACCGGTCGCGTCGACGCGCACCTCGAACACCATCATGGCGGCGAGCAGTCCGGCCAGGAGCACCGGCAGGAGCAGCATCGCCCACGCCTCGGCGACCACGGCCGTGGTCGCCGTCAGCACGATCGCCGCGACGCCGATCCAGACGGTCGCCCCGCCGGTCGAGCGGCGGATCCACACCGCGCGCTCGCCGTCCGCCAGCGCGACCCGCTCGGCGTCCGCGGGGATGCGCGACGTCGCCGCCTGCCGCGGGTCGGACGGCACGAGCAGCGCGGCCACGACGCCGGGGACGAGCGGGACCAGGATGGCGGCCGCCATCAGACCGCTGGCCAGCGTGGCGTCGGCGGCGTCGGTCAGGCCGCGCTGGACGCCCAGCGGGAGGAGCAGGACGCCCGCCGACAGCCCCGCGAACCACACGATCGATCCCGCCATGAGCCGGCGTGTCATCGCCGCCTGGCCGAGGAACCAGCACGCCACGGCGCACAGCACGGTCAGACCCACGCCGATGCCGGCGTTCAGGGCGACATAGCCGGACAACGACATGAACCCGTCCGGTCGGCCGCCGGGGCCCCAGTGGGAGGCGACCGGGTCGGGCAGCGCGCCGCGCCACGACAGCGCGACCACGACGGCGACCGTGACGACGAGCAGGCCCGCAGCCGCCGACCACAGCGCCGTGCGGCGAGCGAGCGTCCTTCCGGGCGCCGTGGTTGCCAGGGCGTTCGTCATCGCGACATCTCCTCCTTGAGCAGGGTCGTGGCGGCCTCGGGGGAGAGGCCGGCGGCCCGTGCGGCCGCGGCGTACGCGGCCAGCGTGGTGCGGACCTGGGTGCGCGCGTGCGCCGCCCCGTCGACGACGACGGCACCGCGGCCCCGCCGCAGCTCGATCACGCCGTCGTCCCGGAGCTGCTGGTAGGCGTGCAGCACGGTGTGCATGTTGAGCTCCAGGGACTCGGCGAGGTCGCGGGCGGCGGGGAGCCGCTCGCCGCCGGCCAGGGTCCCGTTCGCGAGGGCGACGTGGACCTGGGCGACGAGCTGCGCGTACAGCGGCTCGTCGCTCGCGGGGTCGATGCGCCACATCATGCGTCGAATCTACTTGTTCTACCGGAACGCGAACATCGCGTTTTGCCGTGCCGGGCCTGCGGGGTGATCCTGGGGGGTCCGTCTTGATACTCGCGCTAGGACCTCAGTGCCGAACGACCTCGCCCCGATCCGCCCCCGCACCGACCGCCTCACCTGGGCGATGTTCGCCACCTACACGCTGTGGGGCTGGGTGCTGTACATGTTCGGCCCGGCCAGCCAGCTCCTCGGGACCGAGCGTGGCCTGACGGACACCCTGACCGGGCTGCACGGCACCGCCATGGCCGCGGGCACCGTCCTCGCCGGCCTCGTCATGCCGCGCGCGGTGCCCGCGCTCGGACGGCGGCGCACGCTCATGGCGGCCGCGGTGCTCATCGCCGTCGGCGTCACGGTGTACGTCGCCTCGCCCTCGTTCGTGCTGGGGCTGGCCGCCGTCGTCGTCATGTCGGTCGGCGGCAGCGCCGCCCTCGGGGCGGGGACCGCCGGGCTGGTGCTGCACCACGGCGCGACCGGCTCCGCGACCGCGCTCGCCACCGGGAACGGGCTCGGCACGGTCGCCGGGATCGTCTCCCCGCTCGTCCTGGGCGCCGCCGTCGGCATCGGGTTCGGGTGGCGGGCCGCGCTGCTGACCACGGTTCCCCTCGCGGCCGGCGCCTTCCTGCTCTGGTCAGCCACCGTGCCGCGCGACCCGCGGCCGCTCCCGAGCACGGGGACCGAACGCGTCGCCCACGCACGCCTCACGCTCGGCGCCGACGCGTGGCTCCTGCTCCTCGCGACCGTCTCGGGCACCGCCCTCGAGTTCGCCACGACGTTCTGGGCGGCGACGCTCCTCGAGGAGACCACGGGGGCGACCGCCGCCGTCGCCGCCGCGAGCACCTCGGGACTCGTCGCGGGCATGGCCCTCAGCCGCCTCGCCTCCGGACCCGCGACCCGGCGCTGGGGCGCCGCACGGCTCGTGGCGGTCTCGTTCTGCGTCGCCGGCGCCGGCTGGGCGGTGCTCTGGACGGCGAGCACCCCTGCGGTCGCCATCGCCGGTCTGGTGGTCGCCGGTCTGGGCGTCGGCCTGACCTTCCCGCTCGGCAGCGCGCTGTTCCTCGCCGCCGCGCGCGGGCCCGTCGACACCGCGCAGGCGGTCGTGACGGTCGCGGCGGGCGTCGCGATCGGGGCCGTGCCGTTCGCGCTCGGGGCGCTCGCGGACCGCGTGGGGGTGCACGCCGCGTTCCTCGTGGTGCCCGTGTTCGCCGTCGTCGGGCTCGTCGGGGTGCTCGTGGGGGCGCGCACGAGGCGCTGACCCCGCACACCCGCGCCGGGGACGCCCGGGCACTCATCTGCGGACGCCGTCGTACTCACCGGGCCGCGCGCGCCGGATGTGTGCCCGCAGGGAGCCGGAGGGTCGTCCAGGACCTGAGGAGGACCTGATGACGACGACGACCCCGACGACGACCGGCACCCCGGCGCACGAGGCACGGCCCTCGCGCGCCACCCACCGCGCCACCCACCGGGCTATCGCGCGTCCCCTCGTCCTCGGGTCGATCCTCGGCGTGGTCCTCTGCCTGCCGATCATCACCGTCGGCTAGGTCGCCGGGCCGGACGTCGACGCCGCGCGTACCGTGGCGCCGTGACCGTCGACGAGCGCGTGCGGCTCGCCCCGCGCGGCAGGCCCTGAGCGGTTCGCGTGCCGGCCACCAGCGCGGGGCTCCTCCTCTACCGCCGCACCGCTGAGGGGCGGCTCGAGGTGCTGCTCGGACACATGGGCGGCCCGTTCTGGGCGCGCAAGGACCAGGGCGCCTGGACGATCCCCAAGGGCGAGCCGGACGCGGGGGAGGACCTGTACCACGCCGCGCTGCGTGAGGCGGGCGAGGAGCTCGGCGTCCCGGTGCCGCCGGCGCGCGACGCGGACGTCCCCGACCTCGGCCTCGGTGAGGTGCGGCAGCGCGCGGGCAAGCGCGTCACCGCGTGGGCGCGCGAGATCGGGCCCGACGCCCTCGACCTGGCGGTCCTGCGGAGCAACACCACCGAGATCGAGTGGCCCCCGCGCAGCGGGCGGCGCCTCGAGATCCCCGAGATCGACAGGTACGGCTGGTTCGGGCTCGACGAGGCGCGCGGGCTCGTCGTCCAGGCGCAGGCGGCGTTCCTGGACCGCCTGGAGGACGGCGCCCGCCGGTAGCGTGGCCCGCCATGAGCAGCCTTGACGGAGAGTACGTCCCGAGCCCAGCGGCCTGGGTGCGGGAGCAGGTCGAGGCCTTCGAGGCCTCGGACGGCGCGGAGGCCAACGTCCTGCGCGGCACGAACGACCCGATCGTCGTGATCACCCACCGTGGCGCGCGCACGGGCAAGATCCGCAAGACGCCGGTGATGCGCGTGCACAAGGACGGCCGCTATCTCGCGGTGGCCTCGCGTGGCGGTGCGCCCGAGAACCCGACGTGGGTGTCCAACCTTCGCGCGAACCCGGTCGTGGAGGTGCAGGACGGCGCGCGCCGGGGCCGGTACGTCGCCCGCGAGCTCTCGGGTGACGAGCGGGCCCAGTGGTGGGCGTACGCCGTCGAGACCTGGCCGCGCTACGGCGTGTACCAGGAGAGGACAGAGCGGCTGATCCCGATCTTCCTGCTCGAGCCCGGGCCGGAGCACGCCGACGAGCGGTAGCGCGGGGTCAGGCGCGCCGGCGGAACGGCGCGAGCGTGGCGCGCGCGATCTCGGCGGCGCCCCAGTCCGGCTCGAACTGCGCGATGACGGCGAGGTGCTGGCGGAGCTGGATGATCGGCATGCGGTCCCGCCAGCCGCCGTCCAGGCCCGTGAGATCGGCGTACAGGTCGAAGAAGCCGCGCGCCTCGGGCGGTGGTGCCGTGGTCCAGAGGTGGGCGAGGTCGATCTCCGCCCAGGCGTAGGAGACCGCGGGGTCGATGAGCGCGGGGCCGCCGTCGGCGGTCGCCATGACGTTGCCCGACCAGAGATCGCCGTGCACGAGGCACGCGGGCTTGGCCGGCAGCAGCTCGGGCAGGCGCCGGCACAGGTGCTCGAGCGCCGCACGGTCCTCGGCGTCGAGCGCCTCGCGCACCTTCGGCTCGGTCAGCCAGCGCAGGAGCCGGTGCTGGGCGAAGAACTCGAACCCGTCGTCCGTCCAGGTGTTGACCTGTCGGCGGCGACCCAGCCAGTTGTCCTGGTGCCACCCGAAGCGCGGCTGGTGCGTGCTGGTGTGCAGGTGCGCGAGCGTGTGCGCGAGCCGTTCCCAGAACGCCTCGGTCGCCGGGCGGGGGTGCAGCGTCGTCAGCACGAGAAGGTCGCGGCGTGCGACGACGACCTCGGGCGTCGTCACGCCCGCGGCGCGCAGCGCGTCGAGCCCCTCGGCCTCGGCGCCGAGCGCGTCGCCGTCGAGCGCCTCGGCGAACGTCTTGACGAACAGGGACGTTCCGTCGGCGCGGTGTGCCAGGCCCGCTGTCGCGGCTTGTCCGCCTGGCGCGGCCTCGACGTCGACGACGTCCCGCAGGCCGGCGGCGTGGAGGCGGTCCAGGAGCAGGGACGGTGAGGACATGCGCGGCATCCTCGCAGGTGCCCGGGCGGACGCGGCACCCCGCTGGGCGCGAGAACATGCAGTGGTGAGGCCGATTTCCGCAATCGGCGGCTCGGTCCTAAGGTGTGGTCAGACCGCATGCCCGGGAGCGCACGGCGTCGTCGCGGGCAACACTGAGGAGATGGGTATGGAGACGGCCACGAACACCCCCGCACCCCTCGCCGGCGACAGCATCGTCGTCATCGGCGCTGGGATGACCGCCCACCGGTTCGTGGAGAACCTCACGACCCAGGACCCCGACGGCACGTGGTCGCTCACCGTCATCGGCGACGAACCCTACGAGCCGTACGACCGCGTGCACCTCTCCGAGTGGTTCGCCACGCGCGACGCCGACGCGCTCGCCCTGGGCGTCGAGGTGTGGGACGACCCGCGCGTCACGCTGCTGACCGGTGACGGCGTCGCGTCGCTCGACCGGCAGGCGGGCGTCGTCACCACCAAGTCCGGACACCAGGTGCACTACGACCGGGCCGTGCTCGCCACGGGCTCCTGGGCGTGGACGCCCCGCGCCGAGGGCACCGACCTGCCCGGCACGTTCACCTACCGCACGATGGATGACGTCGTGCGCATCGAGGAATGGGTGCGCCTGCGCGGCAAGGCGCTCGGCCGGCAGGTGCGCGGCGTCGTCGTCGGCGGCGGCGTGCTCGGCCTGGAGGCCGCCGCGGCCCTGCAGTCGCTCGGCGCGCACGCCACCGTCGTCGAGTTCACCGACTACCTCATGAGCGCCCAGCTCGACCAGGGCGGCGGCGAGATGCTGCGCCTCCACGTCGAGGACATGGGCATGGCCATCCGCACCGGCGTGGCCGCGACCCGGTTCCTGCCCGCGGGCGACGGGCCCGTCGGCATCGCCGTCCTGTCCGACGGGTCGACGCTGTCCGCCGACATCGTCATCTTCTCCGTCGGCATCCGGCCCCGGGACCGCGTCGCCCGCGAGGCGGGTCTCGCCATCGGCGAGCGCGGCGGCGTCGTCGTGGGCGCCTCGTGCCAGACCTCCGACCCGGCGGTGTGGGCGATCGGCGAGTGCGCCTCGTTCGACGGCATGACCGCCGGTCTCGTGGCGCCCGGCAACGACATGGCCGACGTCGTCGCCGACCGGTTCCTCGGCGGCGACCGCGTGCACCGCCGCACCGACGAGGGCACCAAGCTCAAGGGCGTCGGCGACGTCGGCGCCGCCTCGTTCGGCGACGTCAACGCGCTGGCCGCGGGCGCGCTCGAGGTCTCGTTCGTCGACCCCATCAACCGGCAGTACCGCAAGCTCGTCCTGTCCGACGACGCCAAGACGCTGCTGGGCGGCGTGTTCGTCGGCGACGTCGAGCTGTACGCGGCGCTGCGACCGTTGCTGCGCCGGCCGCTCGGTGCGGACCCGGCCGCGGTCATCGGCCCGGAGGGCGGCGGCGCCGGCGACCTCGAGATGCCCGACGACGCCGTCATCTGCTCGTGCCAGAACGTCACCGCCGGCACGGTTCGCACCGCGGTCACCGAGCAGGGCTGCACCACCATCGGGGCGATCAAGGAGTGCACCAAGGCCGGGACGGTCTGCGGCTCGTGCGTCCCCGCGCTGACCAAGCTGCTCAACGCCGAGCTCGTCAAGTCCGGGGTCGAGATCTCCGACGCCCTGTGCGAGCACTTCCCGATGTCGCGCGCCGAGCTGTTCGCGCTCATCAGCGACGAGGGTCTGAGCACGTTCTCCGAGATCGTCGCCGCGCACGGCACCGGCCGCGGCTGCGCGATCTGCCGCCCGACCGTCGCCTCGATCCTGTCCTCGCTGTACGGGACCCACATGCTCGCGCCCGAGACCGCGGCGCTGCAGGACACCAACGACCACGTCATGGCGAACCTCCAGCGCAACGGCACCTACTCGGTGGTCCCGCGCATGCCCGGCGGCGAGGTGCGGCCCGACCAGCTCCTCGAGTTCGCGAAGATCGCCCAGGACTACGGCCTCTACGTGCACATCACGGGCGCGCAGCGCCTGGGCATGTTCGGCGCCCAGCTCGGCGACCTGCCCGACATCTGGCGGCGCCTGGTCGCCGTCGGGTTCGAGTCCGGGCACGCGTACGGCAAGTCGCTGCGCAACGTCAAGACGTGCGTGGGCCAGATGTGGTGCCGCTTCGGCGTGCAGGACTCGACGACGATGGCGGTGCGCGTCGAGATGCGCTACCGCGGCCTGCGCTCGCCGCACAAGCTCAAGATCGGCGTCTCCGGCTGCGCCCGCGAGTGCGCCGAGGCGCGCGGCAAGGACGTCGGCGTCATCGCGACGCACAAGGGCTGGAACCTGTACGTCGGCGGCAACGGCGGCGCCAACCCGGTGCACGCCCAGCTGCTGGTCGAGGACGTCAGCGACGAGGAGCTGATCCGGTACATCGACCGGTTCCTGATGCTCTACATCCGCGAGGCCGACCGGCTCCAGCGCACCGCGCCCTGGGTCGCCGAGCGCCCCGGCGGCATCGAGGAGCTGCGCCGCGTCATCGTCGAGGACTCCCTCGGCATCGGCGCCGAGCTCGAGGCGGCCGTCCAGGAGCACGTCGACGCCTACGAGGACGAGTGGAAGGTCACGCTCGCCGACCCCGAGCAGCTCAAGAAGTTCGTCACCTTCATCAACGCCCCCGGCGTCGCCGACCCGGACCTCGCGTTCGTGCCCGAGCGCGGGCAGATGCGACCCGCGGGCGAGTCCGACCCGATCACCTACCACGACCCGCGCGAGGCCCGTCAGGCCGGGCTCGCGCTCTCGGAGGGACCCCAGTGAGCGAGCGAGCCACAGAGCACGGTGCCGGCCTCCTCGTCGACGTCTGCGCGCTCGACGACCTCGAACCCGAGCGCGGCGTCGGCGCCCTGCTCGGCGACCGCCAGGTGGCGCTCTTCCGCCTCGCCGACGACACCGTGCGGGCCGTCCAGCAGCTCGACCCGTACTCGGGCGCCAACGTCATGGCCCGCGGTCTGGTGGGCTCCACCCGCGTGAGCGGCGACGACGGCGTGGAACGCGACGTCGCCACCGTGACGACGCCGATGCTCAAGCAGGTGTGGAACCTCGAGACGGGCGAGGTGCTCGACGCGGGCGGCAAGCCGAAGAAGGCCCTGGCGGTGTACCGGGCGGAGGTGCGCGACGGGCGGGTCCTCGTCTCGGCGGCGCCCGAGATCGAGGTGCACGGTGAGTGAGGTCCCGACCGGTGCGGCCGGCGTCCTCGAGCCCGGGTCCGTGGCCCTCGTGGGCGGCGGGCCGGGCGCGGTCGACCTCATCACCGTCCGGGGGCTCGCGCTGCTGCGCCAGGCCGACGTCGTCGTCGCCGACCGGCTCGGGCCGACCGGTCTGCTCGCGGAGCTCGCCCCCGACGTCGAGGTGATCGACGTCGGCAAGGAGCCCGGGAAGCACTCGATGCGGCAGCGCGACATCGAGGCGATCCTGATCGAGCAGGCCAAGGCCGGGAAGCGCGTCGTGCGGCTCAAGGGCGGCGACCCGTTCCTGCTCGGCCGCGGCGGCGAGGAGGTCCTCGCGTGCCGGGCCGCCGGGATCCCCGTCCAGGTCGTGCCGGGCGTGACGTCGGCGCTCGCCGCGCCCGCGGCCGCGGGCATCCCCGTGACGCACCGCGGCGCGACCGTCGCCACGCACATCCTCAACGCGCACGGCGACCTCGGTCCCGCGGACATCGCCGCCCTGCGCGACCCGCAGACCACCACCGTGATGCTCATGGGCATCGAGTGGCTGCCGCGCCTCGCGACCCAGGCGCTGCTCGACGGCGTCGACCCGGCGACGCCGATGGCGATCGTCCAGAACGCGACGCTGCCCGCCGAGCGGGTCGTCCGCGCCACGCTCGGCACCATCGTCGAGGCGGCCGAGGGCGTCGGGTTCCCGGCCGTGATCGTCGCCGGTCCGACGGCGGCCGAGGGCTTCCTCGAGCCGCCGCGCACGGCGCCCGAGGTGCACGGGTCGGGGCGCGAGGCGCGCGCCGACGACGTCCCCGGCCTGGCCGCGTCGGTGGCCGGCGACGCCGAGCCCGACGTCGTCACGCCGGCCGGGCCCGAGGCGGTCGGTGCGCCCGCAAGGCCGGGCGTCCCCGCGCTGGT
>CBINDH010000014.1:0-18405 GCA_966249365.1 uncultured Xylanimonas sp.
CTGGGTGCCTCAGAGATGCGCACCGACCGCGGCACTGTGGTCTTCAGGGTTTGAGCCGGGAAGTGCGTACGCACCTCCTCGGCGACCTGCTGCGCGAGATTGGTGCGGCCGTCGTACATCGTCAAGAGAATCGTCGAGACGGACAGCTCCGGATTGAGATGCGCCTTGATGAGCTCGATCGTCTTCAGGAGCTGGCTGAGCCCTTCGAGCGCGTAGTACTCGCACTGAATCGGAATGAGGACCTCGCGCCCGACGACGAACGCGTTGACGGTCAACAGCCCCAAGCTCGGCGGGCAGTCGACCAAGACGTAGTCGATTCGCTCCTCGCCGTTCTGCACGCGCTCTTCGAGATAGGAGTCCAGCGCTCTCCGCAGTCGTGTTTCACGTGAAACCAGAGAGACGAGCTCGATCTCCGCGCCGGACAGGTCGATCGTCGCGGGAACTCCCCAGAGTCCCGGGATGTCCGGGCAAGCCTGAACTGCAGAAGACAGAGGCGCATCGTCGACAAGAACCTCGTAGATCGACTGCGTGCCGGCGCGGTGCTCGATGCCCAGCGCGGTCGATGCGTTGCCCTGCGGGTCGTTGTCGATGACCAGCACGTTGAGGCCCGCCTGCGCCAGGCCCGCAGCAAGGTTGACGGTCGTCGTCGTCTTGCCGACGCCGCCCTTCTGGTTGGCGACGGTAATGATGCGGGTCCTGGAAGGACGAGGGAACTTGCGCCCGTGCAGGTCGATCCGACGGCGCGCGTCGACGGCGAGCTGAGCAGCGAGAGGGGTGTCCTCGTCTGCCTCGGGAATCGACTCGATCAGCGCGGCCCGATGGTTCTCGGGGCCGGGACGCCGGCCGTCAGGTGACATGCCGAAAGACTCGTCGACCAACGGCGCGGACACCATACCCAAAGGTCGAGGGACGAACCCGGGTTCTGCGACGGGCGTCGTTGGAAGCACGTCGCGCTCCGCGACACTGCTCTCCGGGGCACCGTCCCCGATCGACTCCGGTCCCGCCTGCGCAACGACCGGTGCTGCCTCAGTTGCGGACACAGGGTGCGAGGTCACACGATTCCACGGCCACCTGCGCTCCTCTGATCCCATCCTCGTCCCTCTCCACGTCGATACTTCGCGGTGCGACTCGTTCATGCACGTCAGAGGCGCTTTTCGCTGGGTCGCACCACACGCCCCGGGGGACAGCCTACGGTCTTCCGCCCGTACGATCCCGTCGCCCACTCCGCTGTGGATCCGTTGCACCAACCTTCGGAAGCACTCCGGCACCCGCCCCGCCATGGCTCCCCGCCACGAACCGCAGGACGTTCGCGAGTACACGTACGGATTGCACTGGCCGGCGAGGAGCCGAAGCCCGCGCCCGGGCCGTGCACCTGTTTCACGTGAAACACGACATGCGGAGACAGCAACGGGGCCCTTCCAGTAGACCTGGAAGGGCCCCAGCCCACAGCAACCGGCTCCGGATCAGCCCCGACGCAGTCGCAGAATCGTGGTCGGCTCGACACCCTCGACCGTGGTGCCCTCGAGGATCTCGGGTTCGCTCGCCTTGAAGCTCCGCAGCACCTTGCGAGCCGGCTCAATCTCCTGGGCAACGCTTCGCCCCTTGAGGATGACCATCTCTCCCCCGCGGCGCAGGAGCGGAAGGCTCATCCGTGCGAGCTTCGTCAGGTTGGCCACCGCACGCGACGTGACGACATCCGCCTCGAAAGCGCCGTGGTACTCCTCGGCCCGTCCTCGACGGACAGACGAGATCATCAGGTCGAACCGTTCGACAACCTCGTCCAGCCATGTCGTGCGTCGTTCCATCGGCTCGATGAGGATCACATCGAGCTGCGGACGCATCATGGCGACGACGATGCCGGGGAGGCCGGCCCCCGACCCGACGTCCACCAGCACACCGGACGTCGGCAGGAAGGGCACCACCGCGGCCGAGTTGAGCAGGTGCCGCTCCCAGAGCCGCGACACCTCCCGAGGGCCGATGAGACCCCGGAGCTCTCCCTGCTCCCGGAGCAGGTCGCCGAACCCCGCCACCTTCTCGTAGGCGTCACCCAGGTACTCGCGGATCACAGCACTCTCGCCAAGGGCGCGATCTGCTGCGTCGTCCGTCACAACATCGGACATGTCGGCTTCGCTCATCCCACGATCACCCGTCCTGTTTCACGTGAAACGTGGGAGGTCACTCGGACGGCGCCGGCTGCACCACGACGTAACGCTGAGGCTCGACGCCCCGCGAGTCGCTGACGAGTCCCGCCGCAGCGACGACGTCGTGGACCACCTTGCGCTCGAACGCGTTAAGAGGCTCCAGCTCAACCTCGGCGCCGGACGCCTTGACCTTGTCGATCGCCTCGGTGGCAAGCGCAGTCAGCTCGGTCCGTCGCCGCGCACGGAACCCGGCGACGTCGAGCATCAGTCGGCTACGCTCCCCGGTCCGCGCCTGGACCGCGAGGCGCGTCAGGTCCTGCAGCGCCTCGAGGACCTGGCCGTCCTCGCCCACGAGGTGGGCGATCGAGCCCTGGTCTTCCGCGACGATCTCGACCGCAGCCCGGCCGTGGCGGACGTCGATGTCGATGTCCCCGTCGAGATCGGCGATGTCGAGCAGCTCTTCGAGGTAGTCGGCGGCGATCTCGCCCTCCTCCTCGAGCTGCGTGGTGCGCGGGTTCCCGTTCTCCGGTGCGTTCGTCATGGCCCGGTCAGCCCTTCTTCTTGCGGTTCTTGCGCTGCGGCTGCACGCGCTGCCCAGTCGGCTTGGCCGGCGTCTCGGGGACCTCGATCTCGGGGACGATGCCCTTGGCGGCGAGCTTGCGTGCGCGCTTCTCCTTGAGGAGCCGCTCGGCCTCCGAACCCGGCGTCGGCATGCGCTTGATCGTGTAGAACTGCTGCCCC
The DNA here is from genome assembly GCA_966249365.1 of uncultured Xylanimonas sp. Lineage (GTDB taxonomy): Bacteria > Actinomycetota > Actinomycetes > Actinomycetales > Cellulomonadaceae > Xylanimonas. The sequence goes on from CBINDH010000014.1 coordinate 2,883, forward strand.
ATCGACCAGAGGTTCGTGACGGTCCAGTAGATCAGCACACCCACGGGGAAGTTCACGCCCGAGACCGCGAAGATCAGCGGCAGCGCATAGAGCATCATCTTCTGCGTGCTGGCCATCGGGCCCTCGAGGGCGGCCTTGGGCATGTTCTTCATCGTCAGCTGGCGCTGCGTGGTGAACGTCGTCACCGACATCAGGACGATCAGGACAATGATGACGATCCGGGCCCGCATGTCGTCGGTCTGCAGGAAGATCTCGGAGAGCTTCGCGCCGAAGAGATCCGACTGCTCGAAGTTGCTGGCCACGGCCTGGTCGATCGGACCGATGGGGCCCCGGCTCCCCTCAGCGATGGGCTTGAGGTTCTGGAGCACACGGAACAGCGCGAAGAAGACCGGTGACTGGAGCAGGATCGGCAGGCAGGACGAGAACGGGTTCGTCCCGTGCTTCTTGTAGAGCTCCATGGTCTCGCGGGTCATCGCCTCGCGGGACGCGGGGTCGGTCTTGCCCTTGTACTTCTTCTGGACGGCCTGCAGCTCGGGCTGGATGATCTGCATCCCGCGCGACGCCTTGATCTGCTTGAAGAACAGGGGGATCATCGCGGCTCGCATGATGAGCGTCAGCACGATGATCGCGAGCACCCAGGCGAAGCTCGGGCCCTCCCCGAAGCCCAGTCGCGCGAAGACCCAGTGGGCCCCGTACATGACCCAGGCCACCACCCACATGATGGGATAGAGGATCGTATCCATACCGGTCGTGTCTCCTTGTGGAAAAGTCTCTGGACCCGGAGGCGCGGCCGGGGGTCAGTGCTGGTGCGCGTGCATCGCCGCGTCGCCGTGTGCGCCGTCGGAGGTCGCCACCGCATCCGCACCCCGAGGGGTACGACGCGAGCGCGACCGGGCCGGGGGGACGTCGTCCACGCCGCCGAGGCTCCACGGGTTGCAGCGCAGGATGCGCCAGAGCGCCAGCCCGGTCCCCCGCAGCGCGCCGTGCGTGCGGATAGCCACGACGGCGTAGTGCGAGCAGGACGGGTAGTACTTGCAGGTCGGCCCACTCATCGGGGAGATCACGACCTGGTAGACGCGAATCATCCCCACCAGCACGACGGCGGGGATGTCACGAATGCTCTCGAGCTTCACGCCGGCCTCACGGCTGCGCGGTGCGCCGCCTTCTCCACGGCGGCCTGCGCGTCTCGGGCCAGCTCGGCGAACGTCGCCGTCGACGACGCCGGCAAGGCACGTACGACGACGCGCGAGTACTCGGGCAACGCAGAAGGGCCGTGGGCATCGAGCAGCGGGCGCACGATCTCACGGAGACGGCGCTTGACGAGATTCCGCTGCACGGAGTTACCCACGGCCTTGGATACGACGAAGCCGACCTGTGGCGCGGCATCCCCCTCGGCATCTACCAGGAGGTGCACCACCACGGTCGTTCGTCCTGCACGCGCGCCTCGACGCACCGTCCGCCCGAACTCCGCGGAACGACGCAGACGGTGCGCCGAGGGAAGCACGTGCGCAGGCGATCAGGCAGACAGCTCGGCGCGGCCCTTGCGGCGGCGCGCCGCGAGGATGGCGCGACCGGCACGGGTGCGCATGCGCAGCCGGAAGCCGTGGGTCTTCGCGCGACGGCGGTTGTTCGGCTGGAAGGTCCGCTTGCTCACGAGATGCTCCTGAATGACGTCGGGTGGGGGCATGCCGCCCGACGGGGGTCGACGATGCTGGTCCTGGGCCGGGTGCCCGGACCAAGTGCCCGGACGGAGGACCGACCGAACCGTTCCGGATGCTCACATCGGCGAGAAGGCGCGCGAAAGTACCCGGTACGGCTGTCCAACGCTACGCGGGCGGACCCCCGACGGTCAAACCGCGGGGCACCGTCGTGGCCGCCGCCACCTCGGGGCTGTCGCCGACGCCACATACGTGGGGTTATCCACAGCACATCCACATACCCACAGGGTGTGGAGAACCATGTGGACAGAGAGGATGTGCGGGAGCCCGAGGCGTGACACACTCCCAAGGCTCACCCTTCGCGTGCGGGCAGAATCGGCTCCGTCCCGCACCCGGGTCGGTACGCAGAACCAACAGTAACCAGAGGAGTGCCCGCGGTGGCGGACGAGGACATCAGCAAGGTCTGGGCGCAGACGCTCGAGGTGCTCGAGGCGCGCCCCGACATGACGGGTCGCCAGCTCGCCTTCATCAAGCTCGCCCGGCTGATGGGCATCGTCAACGGCAACGCGTTCCTCGCCGTCCCGCACGAGCAGACGCGCGCCTACCTCGAGACCAGCCTGCGTGAGCAGCTCATCTCCGCGATGTCCTCGGTGCTCGGGTACGACGTGCGCTTCGGCATCACGGTCGACCCGGAGCTCAGCGCCGAGTCGCTCACCGGGCCGACCAAGGACTACGTCGAACCCGAGGAGGACACGGAGACCGACGCGCCGGCGCCCCCTGCCCCGCAGCCGACACGGTCGTCGGCCGAACCGACACGCCTCAACCCGCGGTACGTGTTCGAGACGTTCGTGATCGGCGCGTCCAACAGGTTCGCGCACGCGGCGGCCGTCGCCGTCGCCGAGGCACCCGCCAAGGCGTACAACCCGTTGTTCATCTACGGCGATTCCGGACTGGGAAAGACGCACCTGCTACACGCCATCGGCCACTACGCCCACAACCTTTATCCACATGTCCGGGTGCGGTACGTGAACTCCGAGGAGTTCACCAACGACTTCATCAACAGCATCGGCGACAAGAAGCAGGGCGCGTTCCAGCGGCGCTACCGCGACGTCGATGTGCTCCTCATCGACGACATCCAGTTCCTGCAGGGCAAGGAACAGACGATGGAGGAGTTCTTCCACACCTTCAACGCGCTGCACAACGCGAACAAGCAGGTCGTCATCACGTCCGACGTGCCGCCCAAGCAGCTCAACGGTTTCGAGGACCGCCTCCGCTCCCGGTTCGAGTGGGGTCTCATCACCGACGTCCAGCCGCCGGACCTCGAGACCCGTATCGCGATCCTTCGCAAGAAGGCGGCCAGCGACAAGCTCGACGTGCCGCCCGAGGTGCTGAGCTATATCGGCTCGCGGATCTCGACGAACATCCGCGAGCTCGAGGGTGCGCTCATCCGCGTCACCGCGTTCGCGAACCTCAACCGTCAGCAGGTCGACCTCCCGCTGGCCGAGATCGTGCTGCGCGACCTCATCATCGACGACGACCCGGCCGAGGTGACCCCCGCCGTCGTCATCGCCCAGACTGCCGCGTACTTCGGCCTGAGCATCGAGGACCTGTGCGGCAGCTCTCGCTCGCGCGTCCTTGTCACCGCGCGGCAGATCGCGATGTACCTGTGCCGTGAGCTCACCGACCTGTCGCTGCCCAAGATCGGCCAGCAGTTCGGCGGCCGCGACCACACCACGGTCATGCACGCGAACAAGAAGATCGCAGGCCAGATGGCGGAGCGCCGCTCGACGTACAACCAGGTCACGGAGCTGACGAGCCGCATCCGCCAGCAGCACCGCGGCTGACGTCCGCGCGATCCCGCCCCACGTCGCCGGCACGTTCGAGGCCGGCACCGCGACGCGACTCCGTCGTACACATGCGACCCACAGGTGTGGACAACTGTGTGGACGCGACGCGACGTCTCGATACGCCTGCCGTTCACACCTGTGGACAGTCCTGTGGACGGGTGTGGAAGGACCGCCCTTCGGCTGTGGACTTCACGAGCCCGACGGTGGATGCCTGTGGGGAACGACTCGCCGTTCCACAGCAGTCCCTAGGACACCCACAGGACGACCCCCAGACGATCCACACCCGAAATGGCCGCCTGACCTGCGAAGACGCTCGATTTCAACAAGTTCCACAACACCGACAACGACGACGTCCTTATCTATGCAAGGGAATCCACCACGCCTTCACAGGCTCGACCGGACGGCCACGCACCGCTTCTGCCAGCCCGGGCCGTGACCTGCTCCGATCCCGTGATGCACAGGTGCGTCGACCGGATGCCGCCAGGGCCGTGACTCGCGTAGGGTTCGAGTACGAAAAAGGCTCGATCAAGGGAGTGGGATGAAGTTCCGGGTCGACCGCGACGTCCTGGCTGATGCCGTCACCTGGACGGCGCGCACGCTTCCCACGCGACCGCCGGCTCCGGTGCTCGCAGGCGTCCGGATCGAGGCAGACCCGACAGGGGTCCTCAGCCTCGCCAGCTTCGACTACGAGGTCTCGGCACGGTCCGAGATCCCGGCCGAGGTCTCCGAACCCGGCACGGTCCTCGTCTCGGGCCGCCTGCTGGCCGACATCGCCCGCGCCCTTCCCCACAAGCCGGTGGACGTCGCGCTCGAGGGCACCAAGGTGGTCGTCACCTGCGGCGCCTCCCGGTTCACGCTGCTGACGATGCCCGTCGAGGACTACCCGACGCTCCCGCAGATGCCGGAGCTCAGCGGCACGGTCTCGGGAGACGCGCTGACGCTCGCCGTCGCGCAGGTCTCGGTGGCCGCGAGCCGCGACGAGACGCTCCCGCTGCTCACGGGCGTCCGCATGGAGATCGAGGGCGAGCGGATCACGCTCCTGTCGACCGACCGGTACCGGCTCGCGCTGCGTGAGCTGACGTGGACGCCGGCGACTCCCGGGTTCTCCGCCGTCGCGCTGGTCAAGGCCAAGACCCTGACCGACGTCGCCAAGTCGCTGGGCGCGGGCGGCGGGTCCGTCAACATCGGGCTCTCGACCGGTTCCGGCATGGACCTCATCGGCTTCGAGGCCGGCGGCCGCCACACGACGTCGCAGCTCGTGGACGGGGACTACCCGGCGGTGCGCAGGCTGTTCCCCGACGCGACGCCGATCCACGCCGTCGTCCCCACGCAGGCCCTGATCGACGCGGCGCGCCGCGTCTCCCTCGTGGCCGAGCGCAACACCCCCATCCGGCTCGCGTTCACCGACGGTCAGGTGGTGCTCGACGCCGGACAGGGCGACGACGCGCAGGCCTCCGAGGCGCTCGAGGCCGTCCTGGTCGGTGAGGACATCACCGTCGCCTTCAACCCGCAGTTCCTGCTGGACGGCCTGACGGCGCTCGGGACGGACTTCGTCCGGCTGTCGTTCACCCACCCGAACAAGCCCGTCGAGTTCACGGGTCAGGAGTCGCTGGACGGCGAGGACTCGTCGGACTACCGCTACCTCCTGGTCCCGATCCGCTTCGCCGGCTGACGCACGGGGCGGGCGCCACGACGCCGGCCCCGCGAAGGCCTCTGATCGACGACCCGCCACGTCACGCAAGGAGCAAGCATGGTCAGCCACATCGGCCTGGTCGGCCTCGGGAAGATGGGCGCGAACATGCGCACCCGCCTGCGTCAGGGCGGCGTCGAGGTCACCGGGTACGACCCGCGGCCCGAGGTGACCGACGTCCCGAGCCTCGCGGCACTCGTCGAGGCCCTGCCCGCCGGACGGCGTGTCGTGTGGGTCATGGTTCCCGCCGGTGAGCCGACGCGCGGGGTCCTCGCGGAGCTCAAGACGGTTCTGACCAGCGGTGACATCGTCGTCGAGGGTGGCAACTCGCACTACGTCGAGGACCAGGAGCGTGCCGCGGAGCTCGCCGAGGGCGGCATCGGGTACGTCGACGTCGGCGTCTCGGGCGGTGTCTGGGGGCTGGAGAACGGCTACGGGCTCATGGCCGGCGGTGCGCCCGAGGACATCGAGGCGCTCATGCCCGTCTTCGACGCCCTGCGCCCTGAGGGTCCGCGCGAGGAGGGGTTCGTGCACGCGGGTCCCGTGGGCGCCGGCCACTTCGCCAAGATGGTCCACAACGGCATCGAGTACGGCCTCATGCAGTCGTACGCCGAGGGCTACGAGCTCCTCGCCGCGAAGGACCTGATCACCGACGTGCACGGCACGTTCAAGGCGTGGCAGCGCGGCACCGTCGTCCGCTCGTGGCTGCTGGACCTCATGGTCCGCGCGCTCGAGGACGACCCGCAGCTCGCGAAGCTCGACGACTGGGTCGAGGACTCGGGCGAGGGCCGGTGGACCGTGGACGAGGCCATCGAGCACGCCGTGCCTCTGCCGGTGATCTCGGCGGCGCTGTTCGCGCGCTTCGCGTCCCGTCAGGAGGCCTCGCCCGCGATGAAGGCCGTGGCGGCGCTGCGTCAGCAGTTCGGCGGACACGCGGTCAAGGCCGCGGAGTGACCGTGCCGGTGGTGCAACCTGTGGACACCACCGCGGTGTCCACAGGCTCCCTCACCGGATAGCAGGCCCCGATGTACGTCTCGCACCTCTCCCTCATCGACTTCCGCTCGTACGCGGCCGTCGACGTCGAGCTCGAACCCGGACCCAACGCGTTCGTGGGGCGCAACGGCCAGGGCAAGACGAACCTCGTCGAGGCGATCGGCTACGTCGCGACGCGCGGGTCGCACCGCGTCGCGAACGACGCTCCCCTGGTGCGGGCGGGTACGGAGCGCGCGATCGTCCGCACACGCATCGTCCGAGGCGACCGTGCGTCGACCGTGGAGCTCGAGATCACGCCGGGCCGGGCGAACCGGGCCCGCATCAACCGCGGCCAGCTCGGCCGGGCGCGCGACGTGCTGGGGATCCTCCGGACCGTCCTGTTCGCGCCCGAGGACCTCGCGCTGGTCAAGGGCGACCCCGACGGTCGGCGCAGGCTGCTGGACCAGCTCGTCGTGCAGCTTCTCCCGCGGGCTGCGGGACTCCTCAGCGACTACGAGCGGGTCATCCGTCAGCGCTCCGCACTGCTCAAGTCGCTCCGCGCGCACCGGGCGGCGGGCCGCGGTGCCGACCTGACGACGCTCGAGGTGTGGGATGCCAAGGCCGCGCAGCTCGGGGCGCAGATCCTGGCGATGCGGCTTGAGCTGGTCCAGGCGCTGCGCCCCCACGTCGCGACGGCGTATGCGCAGGTCAGCGACGCGGACGGGCACGCCGAGCTCGGGTACCGGTCCAGCATTGACGGCCTGGCGCCCGACGGCGGAGGCTCCGCGCCCGACGGCGGCCTGCTCCCTGAGGACCCGCACGTCGGGCCGCTCTCCGCACCGGAGCTCGAGAAGCTCCTGCTGGCCGGCATGGCCGCTGCGCACGCGCAGGAGGTCGACCGCGGGGTCAGCCTCGTCGGCCCGCATCGCGACGACCTGGTGCTCACGCTGGGTGGCCTGCCCGCCAAGGGCTATGCGAGCCACGGCGAGTCGTGGTCGTACGCGCTCGCGCTGCGGCTCGCGTCGTACCACCTGCTCGGGGGGCATCCCCCGCAGGTCACGGCGGCCGGCCCCGACGTGTCCGACGCCCCAGCCGTGGATCGGTTCTGGAACGACGACTTCGGCCCTGACGCCGACCCCGTCCTCATCCTCGACGACGTCTTCGCCGAGCTCGACGTGCGCCGTCGTCAGCGCCTTGCGGAGCTCGTGGCACCCGCACGCCAGGTCCTCATCACCGCTGCCGTGCCCGACGACGTCCCCGCCGGCCTGATGGCGACACGCTTCGAGGTCGCGACCGGGCAGGTGACCCGTGCGTCCTGACACAGGCGACCCTGTGGACAAGCCGGACATCCCGCCCGCCGAGGTGGCGCGCGCCGCGCTCAACCGGGCCAAGGCGGCCGCGCGGGCCAGGGGTCTGCGCCCCGGTTCCCCCGCGAGGCGATCCCCGCTCGCGGAGCCGCGCACGACCGGATCCGGCCCGTCGGCGCGCGACCCGCAGCTGCTGTCCGACGTCGTCGGGCGGCTGTTGCGTGACAAGGGCTGGCGGGAGGACGTCTCCGTCGGCGGTGTCATCGGGCGCTGGCGTGAGGTGGTGGGCGACGACGTCGCCGACCACTGCACTCCCGAGACGTTCGAGGAAAAGGTGCTGGTGGTCCGCGCGAGCTCGACGGCGTGGGCCACGCAGATCCGCCTGCTGACGCCGACCTTGCTGCGGCGACTGGCGGAGGAGATCGGCGACGGCGTCGTCGACGAGGTCAAGGTGCTCGGGCCGGCGGGCCCGGGCTTCGGCCGCGGGCCGCGCTCGGTGCGCGGCGGCCGCGGGCCCCGCGACACCTGGGGCTGACGACGTCGCTCGAGGTGGACGCATGCAGGGTGGGTAACCCGGAGCTACCCACCCTGCATGCGTCAGAGCGTGATCTCAGGCCCTGCTCTTCAGGACCCCCTGACCGGGGAACTCGGGGAGCACCGGGTGGCCCCCGGCGAGCGGGTGGCCGACGTGGCCGCGCCCGAAGGCGTAACCCTTCCGAGGCTCGTCAGGGTCCTCGCCCGACGCGCCGCACGGGTCGGCAGTCGGGGCGTCCTCGATCGTCGCCGTGTACGACGTGGTGTACCAGCCCGGCTCCCACGTGGGGTCGGACGAGAGCGAGAACACCAGGTCCACGTCCGCGAGCCGCCAGGACGGGTCGTACGTCGGCGAGACCGTCCCGTCGTCGTTGGTGATGAACCCGGGCCACGGGAAGCTACCCGTGAGCGGGTGGCCGAACCCGGGGTCGCCATAGACGACCTCATAGCCGCCGCCCGGTCCCTCCCACTCGATGTAGAGGGTGCCGGACTCGAAGCCCTCCGGCGCGACGACGTCGTAGTCGATCATGGCGCCGTCGTCCGTGCAGACGGGCTGAACGGTGACGTCGAGCGGGCACGAGGGCCGGAGCACGGCGCTCATCGGGAGGACGGCATGAGTGTCGCTGATCAGCTGATACTGCGAGATCGAGCCCAGCGAGGCGGGAAAGGCGTATCCGAGGTTTGCCGAAGCGTGGATCCCGTCGTCCTCCAGGGTGTAGGTGATCGCCTCGGTGGACGCCGGTGCGACGACGTCGGCCGGGGTTGCTCCGCAGGCGGTCACCGGTGCGGGGTGGACGGGATCGACGACGATGCCGTCCACCGGGCAGGCGACCGTCGTGCCGGACGTCGTCCAGTCGCGAGCGTCGCCGACGTCGTCGAGCACGAGCGTCCACTCGTGGTCGGCCTGCTGGTCGATCCGGACCTCCTGCCAGAAGGACGACTGGACGAGCTCGTCGATGACCGTCGTCCCGTCGACAGTGAGCCGCACGCGGGCACTCTCGCTCAGGTAGGAGTCGGAGACCGACACCGACAGCAGGTCGCAGCTCCCGGAGACGTGCACTGCCTGCTCGCCCTGGGTGCATGTGGTGGTGGTGCCGGAACGCTCGTAGACGGTGCCGTCCGGCGTGGTGACTCGCGCGCTGTACGTGTGGGGCACCAGGTGGTCGACGTACGTGGCGAGGTAGACGGAATCCGTGAACTCGCCCGCCTCGATCGTCTCACCGTCGACCGTGAACGCGTAGGTGCTGCCCTCGGTGAAGAGCTCGGGGCTCCAGACATTGATGGCGACCTCGTTGCAGCCGCTCCAGTCCCGCAACGGAGGGTTCGGGTCCTCGGTGCACGGCTCGGTGTCTCCGGACTGCGCTGCGAGCTCGGACCCGTCGGGCCCGAGGATGCGTGCGGACCAGCGATGCGAGACGTCCCATGTCAGGTCGAACCCGGCCGAGTAGACGTCGTCGGACAGCGAGTCCGTCGCCACGATCTCGTCGTCGATCGTGATCTCGACCGTGCTGCCCGCCTCGTACGCTGCGACGTCGACCCACACGCCGACGGAGTCGCAGCTGGCCGAGGCGTTGAACGTCGGGCTCTGCCACGAACAGCCGGAGACGACGTCGGACCGCTCGTGGAGCACGTCTCCCGCGGCGTCTCGGACCGACACGCTCCAGGCGAAGTCGACCGTGGCGTCCGGCATGGCCTCGAGATAGAACCAACCGCCCTCGTCTACGAGCGCGTGCGCGACCTCCGTGCTGTCGACCGTGATCGATGCGATCGAGCCGGCGGGGAGTCCCCAGCCCCAACCGCTGACGTAGCCGCACCAGGCTTGGCCGTCGACGCCGACGTTGGGGTCGGTCCCGCACGGCTCGGTCGTGCCGGACTCGATCAGGTCGGCGTCGTCGCCGTAGGGCGTATCGACCGCCACGGTCCAGGTGTGCGGCTCGGACCAGGTCAGTCCGACGCTGCTCCAGAAGGTTCCGTCGTCGTTGACCACGTCCTCGTGGGCGACGGCGTCGTCGACGGTGACCGTCACTGTCGCCCCGGGCGGCGTGTCCCAGAGATAGACGTCGAGGCTGGAGCAGGAGGCGCTGATCGAGGGCTCGGTCGCCGAGGCGGGCGCCGCCGTGACGACCCCCAGACCGACGAGCGACAGGGCGGCGGACAGGGTGCCCGCCAGGAGTTTCTTCACGCGGTGCTTCCTTCGCGAAGGCGACGACGTCGTGGTCGTCGCAGGGATGATGCGCGCATTGAAGCAGCCCGGGGATCTGCTGGGGAATACCCGGAAAGGGTGGAGATGCGGCTTTCTTCGCGACAGTTGTCCACAACCCTGTGCAGGCGGGTCCGCAGATGTGGAGAACCCTGTGGACGAACCGTGCGGTTCCCCGGCACACACGCCGCCTGATCCGCGGAAATCGGCCCCGGGAAGGTAGACTATGAGGGTTGTCCCGGGCAATACCGGACCCTCAGGACCAGCTCCCCAGCCTTGCGTCATCGGCGCTCCACGGCTCGTGCTGTGCCCGCTGCGGTCCGCCCCGGGACGGCGCGCACCGACAGCGGTGCGCCAGACAGCGAGGAGCGGAACCGGCCTGTGGCGAATCGGAACGACGGCGGATACGACGCCGGGAACATCACCGTCCTGGAGGGTCTCGAGGCCGTCCGCAAGCGCCCGGGCATGTACATCGGCTCCACCGGCGAGCGCGGCCTGCACCACCTGGTCTACGAGGTGGTCGACAACTCGGTCGACGAGGCCCTGGCCGGGTACGCCGACACCATCGACGTGACCCTGCTGGCCGACGGCGGCGTGCGCGTCGTCGACAACGGCCGCGGAATCCCCGTCGCGATCCACCCGACCGAGGGCAAGCCGACGGTCGAGGTCGTCATGACGATCCTGCACGCCGGCGGAAAGTTCGGCGGCGGCGGCTACGCCGTCTCGGGCGGCCTGCACGGCGTCGGCATCTCGGTCGTCAACGCGCTGTCCACGCGCGTGGTCACCGAGGTCAAGCGCGACGGCCACCGCTGGCGCATGGAGTTCGGCAACGGCGGCCACCCGACGACGGGCCTCGAGGAGCTCGAGGAGACCTCCGAGACCGGCACCTCGCAGACGTTCTGGCCGGACGGCTCGATCTTCGAGACCACCACGTTCGACTTCGAGACGCTGCGCGCCCGCTTCCAGCAGTACGCGTTCCTCAACAAGGGCCTGTCCATCACGCTCACCGACGAGCGCGAGGGCCGCGCCGACGTCGAGGACGAGATCGCGGGTGCCCGCGGCACGACCGCGACCCCCGACGCGGGCGGCGTCGTCGTCGGCGACCACGACGACGACCCCGCGACTCCCCCCGTGCGCACGGTGACCTACCGCTACGACGGCGGCCTGGTCGACTACGTCAAGCACCTCAACGCGGGCAAGAAGGTCGAGCTGATCCACCCCGAGGTCATCGACTTCGAGTCGGAGGACACCGAGCGCCGCATCTCGCTCGAGATCGCCATGCAGTGGACGTCGGCCTATTCGGAGTCCGTCCACACCTACGCGAACACCATCTCGACGACCGAGGGCGGCACGCACGAGGAGGGCTTCCGCGCGGCGATGACGAACCTCGTCAACAGCTACGCGCGCGACACGGGCATCCTCAAGGAGAAGGACGACAACCTCACGGGTGACGACATCCGCGAGGGCCTGACCGCCGTCATCTCCGTCAAGCTCGGCGAGCCGCAGTTCGAGGGCCAGACCAAGACGAAGCTCGGCAACACCGAGGCGAAGTCGTTCGTGCAGCGCGTCGTGCGCGAGCAGCTCACCGACTGGTTCGACTCCCACCCGAACGAGGCCAAGGACGTCATCCGCAAGGCCGTCTCGGCCTCGCAGGCCCGCATCGCGGCCCGCAAGGCGCGCGAGGCGACCCGGCGCAAGGGCCTGCTGAGCAGCGGCGGGATGCCCGGCAAGCTCAAGGACTGCCAGTCCAACCGCCCCGAAGAGTGCGAGATCTTCATCGTCGAGGGCGACTCCGCCGGCGGTTCCGCGGTGCGCGGGCGCAACCCGCACAACCAGGCGATCCTGCCGATCCGCGGCAAGATCCTCAACGTCGAGCGCGCGCGGCTCGACCGGGCGCTGTCGAACCAGGAGGTCCAGAGCCTCATCACCGCGTTCGGCACCGGCATCGGCGAGGACTTCGACGCCGCCAAGCTGCGGTACCACAAGATCGTCGTCATGGCCGACGCCGACGTCGACGGCCAGCACATCGCGACGCTGCTGCTCACGCTGCTGTTCCGGTACATGCGCCCGCTCATCGAGCAGGGCCACGTGTACCTGGCCATGCCGCCGCTGTACCGCATCAAGTGGGCCAACGCGGAGCACGACTACGTGTACTCCGACAAGGAGCGCGACGCGTTCGTCCGCGAGGGTCTCGCCAACGGCAAGCGCATGCCGAAGGACAAGGGCATCCAGCGGTACAAGGGTCTCGGCGAGATGGACTACCAGGAGCTCTGGGAGACCACGATGGACCCCGACCACCGCACGCTGCGGCAGGTCACCATGGACGACGCCGCCGCGGCCGACGAGATCTTCTCGATGCTGATGGGCGAGGACGTCGAGTCGCGCCGCAGCTTCATCCAGCGCAACGCCAAGGACGTTCGTTTCCTCGATATCTGAGGAACAAGGAAGGTATTGATCGATGACGGACGAGACCCCTGGCATGCCTGACCTGACGTCGGACGGAGCCGGCGACGCCGTGCACCACGGCCGGATCGAGCAGGTCGACCTCAACCTGGAGATGCAGCGCTCCTACCTCGACTACGCGATGAGCGTGATCGTGGGCCGCGCGCTGCCCGACGTGCGCGACGGCCTCAAGCCCGTGCACCGCCGCGTCATCTACGCGATGTACGACGGTGGCTACCGCCCCGACCGCGGCTTCTCGAAGTGCGCCCGCGTCGTCGGCGACGTCATGGGCAAATACCACCCGCACGGCGACTCGGCGATCTACGACACCCTCGTGCGCCTGGTGCAGGACTGGTCGCTGCGCTACCCGCTGGTGGCCGGCCAGGGCAACTTCGGCTCGCCGGGCAACGACCCCGCGGCCGCCCCGCGGTACACCGAGTGCCGGATGGCCCCGATCGCCATGGAGATGGTCCGGGACATCGACAAGGACACCGTCGACTTCAAGGACAACTACGACGGCGAGGAGCAGGAGCCCGTCGTCCTGCCGTCGCGGTTCCCGAACCTGCTGGTCAACGGCTCGGCGGGCATCGCCGTCGGCATGGCCACCAACATCCCGCCGCACAACCTGCGCGAGGTCGCCGAGGGCGTGCGCTGGCACCTCGAGCACCCCGAGGCCACGCGCGAGGAGCTGCTGGCCGCGCTCATGCAGCGCATCAAGGGCCCGGACTTCCCGACGGGCGCGCAGATCCTCGGCACCAAGGGCATCGAGGAGGCGTACCGCACGGGACGCGGCTCGATCACGATGCGTGCGGTGGTCAACGTCGAGGAGATCCAGAACCGGATCTGCCTCGTGGTCACCGAGCTGCCGTACCAGGTCAACCCCGACAACCTGGCCGCGAAGATCGCCGACCTCGTCAACGACGGCCGCCTGCAGGGCATCGCCGACATCCGCGACGAGACGTCGGGCCGCACCGGTCAGCGCCTGGTCATCGTGCTCAAGCGCGACGCCGTCGCGAAGGTCGTGCTCAACAACCTCTACAAGCACACGCAGCTCCAGGACACGTTCGGCGCGAACATGCTCGCGCTCGTCGACGACGTCCCGCGCACCCGCAGCCGGGACGCGTGCATCCGGCACTGGACGACCCACCAGCTCGACGTCGTCCGACGTCGGACCGAGTACCTGCTGGCCGACGCCGAGAAGCGCATCCACATCTACGACGGCTACCTCAAGGCGCTCGACGCGCTCGACGAGGTCATCGCGCTCATCCGGCGCTCCCCCAGCGCCGACGCCGCGCGCACGGGCCTGATCGAGCTGCTCGACGTCGACGAGGAGCAGGCCAACGCGATCCTCGCGCTGCAGCTCCGCCGCCTCGCGGCCCTCGAGCGGCAGGAGATCCTCGACCAGCACGCCAAGCTGCGGGCCGAGATCGAGGACTACAAGGACATCCTCGCCAAGCCGGCCCGCCAGCGGAGCATCGTCCAGGACGAGCTCGACGGCATCGTCGAGAAGTACGGCGACGAGCGCCGGACGCACATCCTCCCCTACGACGGCGACATGTCGATCGAGGACCTCATCCCCGAGGAGGAGGTCGTCGTCACGATCACGCGCGGCGGGTACGCCAAGCGCACCCGGTCGGACGCCTACCGTCAGCAGAAGCGCGGCGGCAAGGGCGTGCGCGGCACGCAGCTGCGCGAGGACGACATCGTCGAGCACTTCTTCGTCACGACGACGCACCACTGGCTGCTGTTCTTCACGAACTTCGGCCGGGTGTACCGGGCCAAGGGCTACGAGCTGCCCGAGGGCTCGCGCGACTCGAAGGGCCAGCACGTCGCCAACATGCTCGCGTTCCAGCCGGGCGAGCGCATCGCCCAGGTCCTCGACCTGCGCGACTACGACGCGGCCGAGTACCTGGTGCTCGCGACCCGACGCGGCCTGGTCAAGAAGACGCGCCTGCAGGAGTACAACTCGCCGCGCTCGGCCGGCCTCATCGCGATCAACCTGCGCGAGGACGAGGACGGCAACCCGGACGAGCTCATCGGCGCGATGCTGGTCGACGCCGACAACGACCTCATCCTGGTCTCCCGCAAGGGCCAGTCGATCCGCTTCCCCGCCAACGACGAGAGCCTGCGGCCGCTCGGCCGTGCGACGTCGGGCGTGACGGGCATGAAGTTCCGCGACGGCGACGAGGTCCTGACGGCCGCCGTCGTGCGCGAGGACGCCTCCCTGTTCACGGTGACCGAGTCGGGCATGGCCAAGCGGACCGAGCTGACGGTGGACAACTACCGGCAGCAGGGTCGCGGCGGCCTCGGCATCCGTGTCGCGAACCTCCCCGAGGAGCGGGGCGACCTCGTGGGCGCGCTCGTCGTGGACGAGGACGACGAGGTGCTCGTCATCATGGAGCGCGGCAAGATCGTGCGCTCCGCGGTCGCGGAGGTGCGCGCCACGGGCCGCACCACCCAGGGCGTGACGTTCGCCAAGCCCGACAAGGGTGATCGCATCATCGCCGTCGCACGGAACGTCGAGCGACGTGAGGAGGACGAGTCGGCTAGCGTGGACGAGTCCGTCCCGGCACCGCAGGCCGCCGAAGACGCCGAGAAGTGACAGCGAGGGGAACGATGACCACGGAAAACGACACCACGCAGACGACGCCGGCGTCGGTGCCCCCGGTGCCACCTCCCCCGGCGGCTTCCGTCGGGACCGTCCGCGAGCCCTCGCCCGTGGTCGAGGACGTCGTCTCGGCGCCCGCGCCTGAGGCCGAGGCTCCGGCGGCGTCTGCGACTGCGGCGCCTGCGACTGCGGCGTCTGCGACGACGGAAGCCCCCGAGGCGGACGGCGTGCGTGCGGGTGCGGTCAAGGCCGCGCGCGCCGCCCT
>CBINDH010000015.1:0-18404 GCA_966249365.1 uncultured Xylanimonas sp.
GGCCGCGTAGGGCCCGGCCGCGGCCGCCCGCAGCTCGATCGGGGCGAACGGCGCCGAGAGCACGCGGTCCGCGAGCAGCGACTCGACGTCGTCGCGCATCCACGGCAGGAGGGTCGTGTATGCGCCGCCGAGCACGATCGAGCCGACGTCGATGAGGTTGACGAAGTCGGCGAGCGCCGAGCCGAGCGCGGCGCTCGCGCGCTGCATCGCGGCGAGCGCGGCGGGGTCGCGCGCCTCGAGGGCGCGCACGAGCGCCTCGACGGGCGACTCGGGCGGGAGCCCGGCGGCACGGTTCACGGCCTCCTTGCCGGCGTACTGCTCGAGGCAGCCGAACGAGCCGCAGCCGCAGCGTGGCCCGGCAGGGTCGACGCGGACGTGCCCGATCTCGCCGTTCCAGCCGCGCTCCCCGAGGAAGAGCTGGCCCTTGACGACGACGGCGCCGCCGATGCCGACGTCGGCGGAGACGTAGAGGAACGACGGGGCGACGTCGCCCGTGAGCTCGGCCAGGGCGGCGAGCTTGGCCTCGTTGGCGACCTCGACGGGCATGTCGAGCCCGAGCAGCGGGCCGGGGTCGAGGGTCGACCAGCCGAGGTTGGGTGCGACCTGGAGCAGGCCGGTGCGCGCGTCGACGAGACCGGGCAGCGCGAGGCGCGCCCCGGCGACGCGCATGCCGTCGGCCCCGGCGGCCTGGGCGAGCTCGCGGGCGAGCGCACCCACGCGCGGGAGCACCTGCGCGGGGTCGCTGTCGTGAAACGATCCGGGCTCGACGCGTTCGTCGACGATGTCGCCGGTGAGGTCCATCACACTCGCGCCGATGTAGTCGACGTTCACCTCGAGCCCGATGCCGACGACGGAACGTGCGGCGGGGACGAGCGGGACGGCCGGCCGACCGGCTCGCTGTGCGCTCACGGGCGCCAGCTCGGCGAGCAGTCCGCCCGCGACGAGCCGATCCACGAGCGTCGAGACGGTGGCTCGCGCCAACCCGGTGGACGTGGCGACATCGGCGCGGGACAGTGGTTCCGGCGCCTCGAACACCGCACGTGCGACCAGCTCGAGGTTGCGTTCGCGCAACGTGTGCTGACGCGCTGCGGACCGCGGCGGCGCTGTCTGTGGATCGGCAAGCACGTGTTGACTGTAGCGGAGGCTTCAGCAATAGTTCAGCCGAACAACTAATGCTGCGTAGGGTTGCTGCGCGGCTCGATGAGGAGAGAACAACCCGTGAGCGACATCAAGTACGCGTTTGGCCTCTGGACGACCGGCTGGCAGGGCGTCGACCCGTTCGGCGACGCGACCCGTCCCCACCTCGACCCGGCCGAGAACATCCGCAAGCTCGCCGAGCTCGGCGCGCACGCGTTCACCTTCCACGACAACGACGTCTTCGCCATCGACGCGACCGAGGACGAGAAGCGCGCCGCCATCGAGTCCGTCAAGAAGGCCGCCGAGGAGACCGGCATGGTCTGCGAGATGGTCACGACCAACACGTTCACGCACCCGGTCTTCAAGGCCGGCGCGTTCACGTCGAACGACCGCAGCATCCGCCGCTACGGCCTGCGCAAGGTTCTCAAGCAGGTCGACCTGGGCGCCGAGCTCGGCGCGACCACGTTCGTCATGTGGGGCGGCCGCGAGGGCGTCGAGTACGCGAACTCGAAGGACCTGGGCACCGCGCACGCCCGCTACGCCGAGGGCATCGACACCGTCGCCGCCTACATCAAGTCGAAGGGCTACGACATGCGCGTCGCCCTCGAGCCGAAGCCGAACGAGCCCCGCGGCGACATCTTCCTGCCGTCGATCGGTCACGCCATCGCGCTGATCAACTCGCTCGACAACGGCGACATCGTCGGCGTGAACCCGGAGACGGGCCACGAGCAGATGGCCGGCCTCAACTACACGCACGGCCTCGCGCTCGCGATGTACGTCGGCAAGCTGTTCCACATCGACCTCAACGGTCAGAACGGCCCGAAGTACGACCAGGACCTCGTGTTCGGCCACGGCAACCTGCTCGACGCCTTCTTCACCGTCGACCTGCTCGAGAACGGCTCCCCGAACGGCGAGATCGCCCCCTACGAGGGCTACCGCCACTTCGACTACAAGCCGTCGCGCACCGAGTACACCGACGGCATCTGGGAGTCGGCTGCCGCCAACATGAAGAGCTACACGCTGCTCGCCGAGGCCTCGAAGGCGTACCGCGCCGACGCCGAGGTCCAGGCCGCGTTCGAGAAGGCCGGCGTCCTCGACAAGTCGACGACGCTCGCCGAGGGCGAGTCGTTCGAGTCGTTCCTCGCCGAGCCCGACGAGGACATCGAGGCGCTGGGCCAGCGTCACGAGGGCCTGGTGCACCTGCACCAGCTCGCGCTGAACCACATCCTCGGCGCCCGCTGACCTTCACGGTCGCCCGTGACGGCGAGCCCCGTCGTCGGCCCGAGGGCTGACGGCGGGGCTCGCCCCCGTTCACCCCGCTCGCTCTGCTGGTTGAGCCCCGTCGAAACCACCGTAGGTTCTTCGGCCCTCACCGCCGAGCGGTCTCGACAAGCTCAACCGACAACAGACTCCTGGAGTAGCCGTGGCCCTGGTTGCCGGGGTGGACTCGTCCACCCAGTCCTGCAAGATCGTCGTCCGCGACGCCGAGACCGGCGCCCTCGTGCGCTCCGGCTCCGCGAAGCACCCCGACGGGACCTCCGTCGACCCGAAGTTCTGGTGGACCGCGTTCACCGAGGCTGCCGAGAAGGCCGGCGGCCTGGCCGACGTCGCGGCCCTGTCCGTGGGCGGTCAGCAGCACGGCATGGTCGCCCTCGACGCGCAGGGCAACGTCGTCCGCGACGCGCTGCTGTGGAACGACACCCGGTCCGCACAGGCCGCCGAGGACCTCATCGCCGAGCTCGGCGAGGGCGACCGCGCCGTCGGCGCCCAGCGTTGGGCCGACGCCGTCGGCTCGGTGCTCGTCGCGAGCCTGACCGTCACCAAGCTGCGCTGGCTGCGCGACGCCGAGCCGGAGAACGCGGCACGCGTCGCCGCCGTCGCGCTCCCCCACGACTGGCTGTCGTGGCGCATCGCCGGCTACGGCCCCGAGGGCGAGTCGCCGCTCGGCCCGCAGCTCGACAAGCTCTTCACCGACGCGTCGGACGCGTCGGGCACGGGCTACTACGACGCCCAGGCCGGCGAGTACCGCCGCGACCTGCTCAAGCTGGCCTTCGGCCGCGACGACCTGGTCCTCCCCCGCGTCGTCGGCTCGACCGAGTCCGGCGCGAGGGCGCACGCGTCCGTGGCGGGCGACGGCACCGCGCTCATCGGTCCCGGCGCCGGCGACAACGCGGGCGCCGCGATCGGCCTGGGGATGCAGCCCGGCGACATCGCCATCTCGATCGGCACCTCGGGCGTCGTCTCCGCCGTCGCGCCGCAGCGCACGCAGGACGGCTCGGGCGCCATCAACGGCTTCGCCGACTGCACGGGCAACGCGCTCATGCTCGCGGTGACGCTCAACGCGGCCCAGGTGCTCGACGCCGCCCGCAACGTCCTCGACGCCGACTTCGCCAAGCTGGCCGACCTGGCCCTCGCCGCCCCGGCGGGCTCCGACGGCCTCGTGCTCGTGCCCTACCTGCAGGGCGAGCGCACGCCCAACCGCCCGAACGCGACGGGCACGCTGCACGGCATCCGCCTGAAGAACATGACGCAGGCGCACGTCGCGCGCGCCTACATCGAGGGCATGCTGTGCGGCCTGGCCGACGGCATGGACGCCCTGCGTGCCCTCGACGTGCCGGTCGAGCGCGTCATGCTCATCGGCGGCGCGGCGCAGTCGCCGGCCGTCCAGGAGATCGCCCCGCAGATCTTCGGCCTGCCGATCTCCATCCCGGAGCCCGGCGAGTACGTCGCCGACGGCGCCGCGCGCCAGGCGGCATGGGTCCTGGCCTCGGCGGAGGCGGGCGCCCCGGCCGCACAGCCGGCGTGGGCCACGACGATGAGCAAGACGCTGCCGGCGAACCCGGTCCCGCTGATCCGCGAGCAGTACGCCGCGGTGCGCGACCTGGTCTGAAGCGACCTGGTCCTGACCGACCGCTGCGAGACCCCGCGTTCCGCCCGGGACGCGGGGTCTCGCCGTGTCAGGCGCGACGCGCGAAGACGACCAGGTTCTCGCTCGCCGACCCGGTCGCGCCCGACCGTTGCAGGCACGTCACCAGCACGAGCTCGCCGTCACGTCCCGCCGGGTCGCCCCACACCTCCGCCGACGTCGCCGTGTCCTGCTTGGACAGCACGCTGCTGCCCGTGACGGTGAACGCGACGCCGTCGACGTGGACGACGTCGCCGTCGGCGACCGTGAGCGGCGACGCGTCCGCGCGCAGGTCGAAGAAGGCGTTGCCGGGCGCGCTGCCCCCGCGCACCGCGTGCATCGCGACGACGACGAGGCCCGACCCGGGCTCTCCCGGCCTCCCGAACCCGCGCACGAGGAACGCGTCGGTGAGCGTCGGCGGGTTGATCACGCCGTCCACGACGTTCGCCGCGACGAGCGGCACGTCGAGCCCCTGCGCCGGCGCCACGAGCCTTCCTGCGCCGCCCGGGCCCTCGGGCAGCGGCACGGGGTCGGCGGCCTGGACATCGGGCGCGTCGTCGAGCACGACCCGGTTGCCGTCGAGATCGACGAGGCTGCCCGGCGCGGGGCGCAGCGCGAGCCAGCCGAGCGTCGCTGCGCCGGCCAGGCAGGCGACGGCGACGACGAGCGCCACCCAGCGGCCGGCGGACCTGCGCCGGGGGGCGGGCACGACGTGCGGGGGTGCGATCTGCATCCGAGGGGTTCCTGTTCCGTGGACTCCCTCGAGGCTGCCGGACCGGACGGGGCCTCCGCCGTCGAACCCGTGCTACCCGTGGTGACGTCCGTGGTCCCACGCAGGCGCGACGCGCCGCGACCGGTCGTTCAGCGCCGCAGATACGTGCGGAACCGGTACCGCGGCGCGCGCGGATCGGCGGGCGACACCCAGTCGCCGTGGCCGTGCTCGGCCTCGTGCCACAGGCTCGGGTCGATGCGCGGCGCGACGGCGTCGCCCTCGACCTCGAGGTCGATCTCGGTCACCTCGAGCCGGTCGGCCAGCGGCATCGTCTCGGCGTACACCTGCTCGCCCCCGATGACCCACACGGTGTCCCCGCCGGGCGCGGCCGCCGCCAGCGCCAGCGCCTCGTGCAGCGAGTGCGCGACGACAGGGCGGGCCGCCTCGGCCTCGGGCGCGGCGGGCGGCCAGGTACGGCTCCGAGTGACGACGACGTTGGCGCGGCCCGGCAGGGGCTTGCGGGGCAGGGAGTCCCAGGTGCGGCGGCCCATGACGACGGGGTGCCCGGTGGTCAGGGCGCGGAAGCGCGCGAAGTCCTCGGAGACGTGCCAGGGGATGCCGCCGCGCGCTCCGATGACGGGCCGCCCGGCGGCGTCGTGGGCCTGGGCCCAGATGAGGGCGATCATCAGACGGCGACGGGCGCCTTGATGGTGGGGTGGTGCTGGTAGTCGTGCACGACGATGTCCTCGTACGCGTAGTCGAGGATGCTGTCGCGTTCCTTGAGCTCCAGGCGCGGGTAGGGGTACGCCTCGCGGCTGAGCTGTTCGGCGACCTGCTCGCGGTGGTTGTCGTAGATGTGGCAGTCCCCGCCGGTCCAGACGAAGTCGCCGACCTCCAGACCGGTCGGCGCGGCGACCATGTGGGTCAGCAGGGCGTAGGAGGCGATGTTGAAGGGCACGCCGAGGAAGAGGTCCGCGGAGCGCTGGTAGAGCTGGCAGCTCAGCGTGCCGTCGGCGACGTAGAACTGGAACAGCAGGTGGCAGGGCGGCAGGGCCATGTCGGGGATCTGCGCGACGTTCCACGCGCTGACGATGTGCCGCCGGGAGTCGGGGTTGGCGCGGATCTGCTCGATCACCTGGGTGATCTGGTCGACGTGGGCGCCGTCGGGCGTGGGCCAGGACCGCCACTGGACGCCGTACACGGGGCCGAGCTCCCCGGCGGGCGACGCCCACTCGTCCCAGATGGAGACGCCGTGGTCCTGGAGCCAGCGCACGTTGGACTCGCCGCGGAGGAACCACAGCAGCTCGTAGGCGACCGACTTGAGGTGGACGCGCTTGGTGGTGATGAGCGGGAACCCCTGGCGCAGGTCGTAGCGGATCTGGCGGCCGAACACGGACGTGGTGCCCGTGCCCGTGCGGTCCTCCTTGTGCGTGCCGTTCTTCAGGACGTCGGCCAGCAGGTCCTCGTACGGGGTGGGGACGGCGCTCATGGGTCGAGTCTATGGACCGCCGGGGGCGTGTCGCCGTCGCGAAGCTGTTTGAGCGCCCTGCCGCGCCGGCGCCAGGACCGCCACAGCACCTCCGACGCGAGGGCGGCGAGGACACCGAGCAGCGCGCTCCAGGCGGTCGCGGCGACGAAGTAGGGCGCGGAGACGTCGAGGGTGCGCTCGGCGGCGTGCGCGGCGCGGCTCGTGCCGACGACGATCCACAGCGTGAACAGGTTGGGTGCAGCGAGCGCGACGGCGACGCACACCCAGGTCACGGGCGCCCGCCACCCCTTCCAGCGGCGAACGGCCTTGGCGACGACGAGCACCGGCAGGAACGTGAACACGAACCCGAACGCGAGCCCCCACCAGGCGCTGCGGGCGAGGCTGCCGTCCGACAGGCCGCCGACCTGCTGCGCCCACCAGCGAGGAACGGTCGTGGCGCCGAGGAAGGCGAGGCCGAGCAGCACGACGACGAGCACGGTCCACAGGATGATCCGGTTGCGCAGCGCCCGGGGAGCCTTCGCGGGGCGCTCGGCGCCGGCGTCGGGCTGCGGGTCTTCGGGGTGGACGTCGCTCACGGGTCCCATCGTGTCAGCACAGCCCGACGGCGGCGCGCTGGCGGCCCCGTCGGGAAGGGTCTGCGCCCCTGGCTGGTTCACGCTGGACGACAACGTCCACCGAACACCCCCGGGTGGGAGGATTCACCCCATGAGTGAGCAGAGCACCACGTCCGTCACGGGCGACGACGTCGCACCGATGAGCCCCGTCCCGACCGATCCGCTGTGGGTCGAGCGCAACGGCACCCGCACCTACACCGGCATCTCGGGCCGCGGCGCGCGCGTCGACATCGGTCCGGCCTCGGCGGGGGCGGTGTTCACGCCCGGTGAGCTGCTCAAGGTCGCCCTGGCCGCGTGCGCCGGCATGAGCGCGGACTCGAAGTTCTCGCGCGTGCTGGGCGACGACTTCGAGCTCGTCATCCGCGTCAAGGGCCCGAAGCACGAGACCGAGGACCGCTACCCGGTGCTCGAGGAGACCTTCGAGATCG
Organism: uncultured Xylanimonas sp.; assembly: GCA_966249365.1. Classification (GTDB taxonomy): domain Bacteria; phylum Actinomycetota; class Actinomycetes; order Actinomycetales; family Cellulomonadaceae; genus Xylanimonas. The sequence goes on from CBINDH010000015.1 coordinate 7,286, forward strand.
ACCTCTCGTCGCTCGATGACGAGACGCGCAACAAGACCGTGCTGCTCGCGCAGCGCTCGATCGACCGCGCCTGCACGGTCGGCAACACGATCAAGGCGGGCGCCCTCGTGCCGCCGATCACGTACGCTCCCCCGGCGTCCGAGGCCTGAGCATGCCGCGCTGGAGGCGTTCGACGACGTCACCGGACGTGCCGTCGCCGCTCGACGAGGCCGAGCGGGCGGCCACGTCCGGCGACGTCGTCGAGCAGGTGTCTGTACCGGGCGAGGTCTCGCGTGCCGACGGCGCGCAGGTGGTCGTCTCCGGTGACGCGGCGACCGTCGTCGTGCGCGACGACGGTGTGGACGTCTCCCGGTGGGAGGCGTACCACCCGACGTCGGTGCTCGACGCGTTCGTCGACAAGGCGGTCACGGTGCCGTCGTCGACGATCCGCAAGCACGTCGACGCCGTGCGGCGACGCAACCCGGAGGCGTCCCCGGCGCGCGTCATCCAGATCCTGGAGAAGGAGTACCTGCGCGTCGTCTCGGCGGCGGGCGGCGCGGTCGGTGCGGCCGCGGCGATCCCCGCGGTCGGCACGGGCACGGGCGTTGCCCTGACGTCGGCGGACGTCGCGACGTTCTTCGCGGCGTCGGCGGCGTTCTCGCTCGCCGTCGCCGAGGTGCACGGAATCCGGTCGGACGACGTGCCGCGCCGTCGGGCGCTGCTCCTCGCGTCGGTCCTCGGCGCCAATGGTGCCAAGGACGTCGAGTCCGCCGTCGGCGGGTCGACGACGGCGTGGGGCAAGGTGCTGCTGACGACGATGCCGCAGGGGTCGGTGCGCAAGGTCAACAAGGCGCTGGCCTCGACGTTCCTCAAGAAGCAGCTCGCGAAGCACGGCACGCTCGCGGTGGGCCGCCTGGTCCCGTTCGGGATCGGTGCCGTCGTCGGCCTGGCGGGCGGGCGCGCGCTCGGGCACGGCGTCGTCGCGCAGTCCCGCCGCGCCTTCGGCACTCCCCCGGCGCGGTTCCCCCAGGCGGACTGACCCGGCTCAGGTCGTCTCGGCCGCCGCGAGGAGCACGCAGGTGGCCACGGCGTCCATCGCCTGCTCGACCTCCGCCAGCGGCGGCATGGACGGGGCCAGGCGGATGTTCGAGTCCTGCGGGTCCTTGCCGTACGGGAACGTGGCGCCCGCCGGGGTCAGGGCGATGCCCGCGCCCTTGGCGAGCTCGACGACGCGCGCCGCGGTGCCGGGCACGACGTCGAGCGAGACGAAGTAGCCGCCCTGCGGCGCCGTCCAGTGCGCGACGCCCAGGTCGCCCAGCCGCTCGGTGAGGATGCGGTCCACCGCCGCGAACTTCGGGGCGAGGATGTCGCGGTGCTTGCGCATGTGCGCGCGCACGCCCTCGGCCGACTCGAAGAACAGCGCGTGGCGGAGCTGGTTGACCTTGTCCGGGCCGATCGACTGCACGCCCAGATGCTTCTTGTACCAGGCGACGTTCGTCGGCGACGACGCCAGGAAGGCCACGCCCGCGCCCGCCCAGGTGATCTTCGACGTCGAGGCGTACATCATCACGCGGTCCGGGTTGCCGGCCTGCGCCGCCAGGTCGATCGCGTTGGCCGTCTTCGTCTCGTTCTGCGTCAGGTGGTGCAGCGCGTACGCGTTGTCCCAGAAGATGCGGAAGTCGGGCGCGGCGGTCGGCATCGAGACCAGGCGGCGCGCCACGGCCTCCGAGACGACCGCGCCGTCGGGGTTCGCGTACGTGGGCACGACCCACAGGCCCTTGATCGTCGGGTCGTCCGCGACGAGCGCGGCCACCGCCTCGGCGTCGGGCCCGTCGGGCGTCATCGGCACGGTGACCATCTCGATCCCGAACGCCTCGCAGACGGCGAAGTGCCGGTCGTAGCCGGGTACCGGGCAGATGATCTTGACCTGGGGCTCGCGACCCCACGGCTGCGCCGAGCCGGGCACGCCCCACAGGAACGCGTACGCCATCGTGTCGTGCATCAGCGTCAGCGAGGCGTTGCCCAGCGCCAGGAGCTGGTCGACCGGCACGTCGAGCAGCTCGGCGAAGATGCGGCGGAGCTGCGGCAGGCCGTCGAGGCCGCCGTAGTTGCGCACGTCGACGCCGTCGGCGTCCGTGTGCACGCCGACGCCCGGCAGCGCGAGCATCGGCTCGGCGAGGTCGAGCTGCTGCGCGGACGGCTTGCCGCGCGTCAGGTCGAGCTTCAGGCCCAGGTCCTGCAGTGCGGCGTACTGCTCGCGCAGGGCGGGGAGCTGGTCGGCGAGGGCGGCGGTCGGCGACGAAGCAGGCGTGCTCACGGCGCCTAGGCTAGCGCGCCGCGGGGGCCCACCCGAGACGGCCGCCGCTGTGCGGTCACTCCTCCGGCTCGCACCTGCGGTTGACCACGAGGACGGGGCACGACGCGTGATGCAGGACGGCCTGCGACGTCGAGCCCAGCAGCAGGCCGCGGAACCCGCCGCGGCCACGGGAGCCGACCACCAGCAGGTCCGCGGCGGTGGAGAACTCGGTCAGGAGCTCGGCACCGGTGCCGTCGAGCACGATGCGCTTGATCTTGACGCCCGGGTTCGCCGCCTCGTACCGGTCGACGATGACGTCGAGGCCGGCCCTGATGTCGGCGAGGACCTGCTCGTGGTCGATCTGCGCGGGCAGCCACGCCAGGACGCCCGCGCCGCTGCCCACGGGCACGCCCGCGACCGCCACGAGCTCGGCGTCCCACGTCTTCGCCTGCGCGATCGCGACCTTGAGTGCCGCCTCGGCGGACGGGGAGCCGTCGACGCCGACCACGATCCGCTTGACCTCGCCCACCGCGTCCGGCTCGTGCCGCTCGGTGCCGTCGGCCCCCTCGACGCCGCGGTGCGGCACGACGACGACCGGGCACTTCGCGTGCGCGGGCAGCGCCGACGAGACGGTGCCGAGCAGCCGCTCGGTGAACCCACCACGCCCGCGCGTACCGACGACGGCGAGGCCGTAGTCCTTCGACATCTCCACCAGCACGCCGGCCGCGTCGCCGGTGGCCACGGAAGCCGTCACCTGGAGGCCGAGCGGGGCGATGCGCGCCTGCGCCTCGACGAGCACGGCCTTGGCACCCTCCTGGATCGCGGTGTCGTCGAGGGCGGCGTACCCGCCGTCGAGCGAAGCCGCGGTGAACGACGGGAGCGAGTAGCTGCAGACCATGTGGAGCGCCCAGCCCACGCGCTTGGCATAGGCCGCGGCCCAGTCGAGCGCGTGCAGGCTCGGCGCCGAGCCGTCCACCCCTACCAGGACGATCTCCGGTCGAGTCATCGTTCACCTCCGTCATCGCAGGCGCGCCGGGTCGGCGCTGCGCCCCCACTGGTTAAAGCCTAGCGAATGTCCTGGCAAAGAAGGATTCGACGGCGCGCGATCACCCCTCGCACACGACGACGCCCCGGCCCGCACGAAGCGGACCGGGGCGCCTGGGAAAGACAGTGTCAGCTGACCCGGAGGTACACCGGGTTCGACTGCCAGATGCTGTGCACGCCCACCTTCCAGCCCTGCGGACGCGAGGCCTCGACCTGCTTGCCGTCGCCGAGGTAGATGGAGATGTGGCCGGGCGACCAGATCAGGTCGCCAGGACGGGCCTGGGACGCCGAGATCTGCGTGGTGCGCGACGAGTCGAGGATGCCGCGCGACTGGTGCGGCAGGTCGATGCCGAGCTGCGCGTACACGTACGAGACGAGGCCCGAGCAGTCGAAGCCGGACGGGGACGCCCCGCCGACGACGTAGCGGACACCGACGTAGCGCAGCGCGATCGACGCGGCCGCCGAGTTGGCGGCACCGGCCGGCACGTCGACGGACGACGAGGAGCGCTCCGAGGTGCGGGAGGTCGCCGCCGTGCGGGTGATGACCTTCTTCTTGGGCGCGGGGGCGGCCTCGACCTTGACGGCCGTCTCGGCAGAGATCGTCTCGACCTGGATCTGCGCGTCCTGCGCGACGGTCACGACGGGGGCCGCCTGAAGGGCCTCACGCGCCTGCGCGGTGAGGGCACCGAGGTCAACGGTGCTGAGCTTGGTGGCGGTGCTGTTCTCGACCGGGGCAGCGTGCGCGGTGGTCGCGAAGGCCGAGACGAGGATGCCACCTGCGGTGGCGACGACGGCGGCGCGGCGGCCGACGACAGCGGCGTTCTGATTGAGCCCGGCCAATGGCCGGCGTGCGGCGCGGTGCCGGGCGCCCGTGGTACGTGCGGTCACGTGTTCCCTCTCCTACGCCTGCGAGGTGAGCTGTCGGGTTCGGGTAGGAGAAATACCCGGCCGGGTTGTGACACCCGGCTTCACCCCAAGGACTCCGCGAGCGGAGCCCGGTAAGTGGTTCCCCCGTCCCTGTCATGCGTTCAGTGACCACGGGCTGGTGACAGGGCTCGGCGGCCAGTCGTGGACCTGGACGGAGGCTTCCGCGCCAGGCGAGGGGAACGTTATCGGACGCGCGGGCGAATGTCACGGCCGGATCACGGATGCATCAGGTTCGCCCAGGTTCTGGCCGCATTGTGTGAGGTAGATCGCAGAAAAGCCGGTCATCGCGACACGCCGGATCCTGGTAGCACGACGCCCCGCCGCGCGGTGTGCGCGGCGGGGCGTCGACGAGTCGAGGCGTTCTCAGCCGAGGCGGATGAAGACCGGCGACGACTGCCAGATCGAGCGGAGCTGGATCGTCTTGCCGGGGCGCGGCGCGTCGATCTGCATGCCGTTGCCGGCGTAGATCGCCACGTGGCCCGGAGACCAGATCAGGTCGCCCGGCTGTGCGTCGGCCCGCGAGACGACCGTGCCCACGTAGCGCTGCGCGCTCGACGAGCGGGGCAGGCTGATGCCGACCTGGGCGTACACGTACTGCGTGAAGCCCGAGCAGTCGAAGCCGGACGGCGAGGTGCCACCCGAGACGTAGGGCACGCCGATGTAGCGGCTGGCGATCGAGACGACGGCGTTGCCGTTCGCGAAGGCGGGGGCCGGGGCGCCGATCTTGGTCGACGAGGACGACGTGGACGTACGGTCCGCCGTGCGCGAGGCCGACTCCGTGCGCTGCACGACGGGCTTCGGACGCGGCGCCGGGGTGACCTTGACGGCCGTCGAGGCCTCGGCGGACGCGACCTCGACCTCGACCTGCGCGTTCTGCGCGACGGTCACGACCGGCGCGGCGGCGAGCGCGGCGCGGGCCTGGTCCGTCAGCGCGCCGAGGTCGACGGTGCTGAGCTTGGTGGCGACGTCGTTCCCGGCGGGCGCGGCCTGTGCGGCGGTCGCACCGAACGTCGAGATGATCAGGCCGCCCGCGGTCGCGACGACGGCGGCGCGCTTGCCGGCGCCGGACGACATGGTCTGGGCGATAGCCGTGACGGGTCGGCGGGCGGCGCGGTGCCGCGCGTTACCAGCGCTCACAGATGTACCTCTCCTGGCCGCCTACGAGGTGAGCTGTCGGGTTCGGGCCGGAGTGCGCCCGGCCGCTTGCGCGGCTTCACCCCGAGGACGCCGCGATCGCGGTGCCCGGTGGTGGTTCCCCCGTCCCTGCCTTCGGTTGTCAGCCTTGTGCGGCCGGTGGCAGGGTTCGGCGTCCGACCGCACGCGCTCAGGGGAAACCCTGAGTGCGTCACAGACGGTAGCGGACCATGCCGCCCGTGTCACGTTCCGGTCACGACACCAGCGGTCCGCGTGTCACGTCAGCGCGCGGTGACGAACAGGTGGCGCGCGACGTCGTCGGGCAGCTCGATGCTGTCGTCGGACGAGTCGAGGACGAGGACATAACCGCTCTCACCGGCGGTCACGCTGATCTCCGCGCCGGGCATCAGGCCCACGGCCTCGAGCCGGCCGAGCAGCTCGATGTCGGTCTGCAGCGGCTCGGCGATGCGCTGCAGCACCAGGGAGAGAGGGCCGGCGGCGGACGGCGACGCGACGGCGTCCAGCGCCTCGAACACGCCCGGCAGCGACGTCACCCCCGTCAGGTACGGCACCTCGCGCTCGGGCTCGCCCAGCTCCGACAGCCCCGGGATCGGGTTGCCGTACGGGTCCTGGTGCGGGTGGTCGAGCAGCGTGAGAAGACGACGTTCGACGTCGTCGCTCATGACGTGCTCCCAGCGGCACGCCTCGGTGTGCACCTGCTCCCACTCGAGCTTGATGACGTCGGTGAGCAGGCGCTCGGCGAGACGGTGCTTGCGCATCACGCGACGGGCCTTGCGCAGGCCACGGTCGGTGAGCTCGAGGTGACGGTCCCCGGTGACGACGACGAGGTCGTCGCGCTCCATGCGCGCGACCGTCTGCGACACCGTCGGGCCGGAGTGGCCGAGCCGCTCCGCGATCCTGGCACGCAGCGGCGTGATGCCCTCCTCGACGAGCTCGTAGATCGTCTTCAGGTACATCTCGGTCGTGTCGATGAGGTCAGTCACGACTCTCCTCTTCCTCGCCGGGGGCCGATCTGCGACGCCCCGGGTGACCAGCGCCGAGACGACACCAGGATGGGGCTGCAGGCCCGCCTAGTCTATGGGCATGGCGCTCTCGATCCCTGCCCATCTGCTCCCTGCCGACGGCCGGTTCGGCGCCGGACCGTCCAAGGTCCGCCCGGAGCAGGTGTCGGCGCTGGCCGCCGCCGGCGCGGCCGTGCTGGGCACGTCCCACCGCCAGCAGCCGGTCAAGGCGCTCGTGGGCAGGATCCGCGCGGGGCTCGCCGAGCTGTTCGCGATGCCCGACGGGTACGAGGTGGTGCTCGGCAACGGCGGGTCGACGGCGTTCTGGGACGTCGCGACGGCGTGCCTCGTCGAGCGCCGCGCGCAGCACGCCGCGTTAGGCGAGTTCGGCGCGAAGTTAGCCGCCTCCACCGCCCGGGCACCGTTCCGGCGCGCGCCGCAGGTGCTGCTCCCCCACGCCGGGTCGGTCGCCCTGCTCGAGCCCTCGCCGTCGGACGACCCGGTGGACGTGCACGCGACGCCCCACAACGAGACCTCGACGGGCGCGATGATCACCCCGACGCGCGTTCCGGGCTCGGACGCGCTGATGCTCGTCGACGCGACCTCGGGGGCCGGCGCGCTGCCCGTCGACCTGCGCGAGACCGACGTGTACTACTTCGCGCCGCAGAAGGTGTTCGCGGCCGACGGCGGCCTGTGGCTGGCCGTCGCGTCGCCCGCCGCGATCGAGCGCGCGGCCCGGCTCGAGTCCGGGGCGGCCGGCACGGGCCGGTGGGTGCCGGAGTTCCTGTCGTTCACGACGGCGCTGACCAACTCGCGTGCCGACCAGACCCTCAACACCCCCGCCGTGGCGACGCTCGTGATGCTCGCCGAGCAGGTCGACTGGCTGCTCGCGCAGGGCGGGCTCGAGTGGTCGGTCGCGCGGTCGGCCGAGTCGGCGTCGATCCTGTACCGCTGGGCGGAGGCGCGGGCGTGGGCGACGCCGTTCGTGCACGACCCCGAGCACCGCTCCGCCGTCGTCGGCACCATCGACCTCGACGCGTCGATCGACGCGACTGCCGTCGTAGCCACGCTGCGCGACAACGGCGTCTACGACGTCTTCCCCTACCGCAAGCTCGGGCGCAACCAGCTCCGGATCGGCATGTTCCCGGCGATCGACCCGGCGGACGTCGAGGCGCTGACGGCATCGGTCGACTACGTGGTGGACCACCTGTCGTAAGCCGGCTCCGGCTCCGGGCCTGGGCGGAAGGCCAGCGGCCCTTCCGGTTCCGGGCGGCAGTCCGGTTTCTGGGCGGCAGTTCGGACTGCCGCGTAGACACCGTTGTGCCGCCCAGATAGACCCCAAGCGCCGAGCCACCGCACGCGGCTGGGCGGCCGCCCAAGATGCCCCCTCAAGCGGCGCCCCGGTTCGGGCGGTAGTTCGGTGCCTGGGAGGCAGATCGCTTTCTGGGCGGCAGTTCGGTTTCTGGGCGGCACTTCGGACTGCCGCGTAGACACCAGAGTGCCGCCCAGAACGTCGTGCGAGCCTTGTCCACAGGGGCCAGCCAGTGCGACTTGTGCACAGGCACGGCTGACGCGGCTTCCCGGGCGCCGGCTTGGGCGGGGAGGGTTCGCGGATGGATCCGTCGATCGAGCTGTTCATCGCGCGCGAGCACGACCGGACGTCACTGCGGCGCGGGGTCGGCAGCGGCGACCTCGTCCGGGTGCGGCGCGGCGCGTACGTCGGCACGGCAGAGCGCCACGAGTACCTCGACTCCCTGCGACGCGCCGGGCGGCGCAGACCGGACCTGACGGCGATCCAAGCAACCGACCGCCAGCTCAAGGCCCAGCACGTGTTCGGTCACGAGTCGGCCGCCGCGGTCCACGGGCTGTCGCTGTGGCGGCCCCCGTCCCAGGTGCACGTGTTCGTGCGGTCGACGAGCTCGAGCCGCAGTGCGCGCGACATCGCACGACACACCGCGCCACTGCCCGACGAGCACGTCACCGCCGTCGACGGCCTCCCCGTGACGACGCTCGCCCGGACGGTTGCCGACTGCGCCCTGACCCTGCCCGCGCTCGACGCCCTGGTGGTGGCCGACGGAGCCATGAACTGCGCGGGCTTCGACGTCGGAGAAGCGCTCGCCTGGGTGCGGTCCCGGGGGCGGCGGAACGGCAAGGCCCGCGCTGACCTGGTGCTGCGGTCGGCGCGGGCGGGCACCGACTCGGTCCGCGAGACATGGCTGAGGTACCTGGCGATCCGACTGGGACTACCGAGCCCGGAGCTCCAGGTACCGGTCGTCACCCGCCTCGGCCGTTTTCGCACGGACCTCGGGTGGCCCGAGCACGGCGTCTATGCGGAGTACGACGGGCTGGTCAAGTACACGCCGGACGGCGTCCGGCCGGGTCACGACGGGTACACGGAGCTGATCCGGGAGAAGCGCAGGTCGGATGCCATCCGCGAGGCGGGCATCGACCTCCTTCGCGTGACGGTCCACGACACCCCGTCGGCCATCGGTCGCCGGCTTCTGGCGCGCTTCCCGCCGGAGATCCGCCGCACGGCACGCCCCAACCCGCTGCTGCCACCGCTCAGCTGACAAGCGGGCTCGGTTCTGGGCGGCACTTAGTTGTCTGGGCGGCATTCCGGACTGCCGCCCAGAAACCAATATGCCGCCTAGAACCGCGGCGCGACCGCTTGGTGGGCCCGGCCTTCTCGCCGCCGGTTCAGCCCCGCGTCCGGTCCGAGGTCGGCCGGGGAGCAGGTCAGGCTGTCGCCACTGCCGGCGTTGCGGCTGTCCGCGGGAGGCGGGTCGCCAGGGCCGGCTCCAGGGTCAGCACCGGCTCGGGCTCCACGGGCGCAGGCGGGTAGACGATGTCGACGTGGGGCCGCGGGCGCAGGTGCGGCTCGATCTTGAGCCGCCAGTTGCGCACCGCCCACACGGTCGCCGCGCCCACGGCGAGGAACGTCGCGATCGACCCGGAGAGGATCGCCCAGCGCGGCCCGACGACCTCGCCGATCCACCCGACGAGCGGCGAGCCGATCGGCGTCGCGCCCTGGAACACCATCATGTAGAGCGCCATGACGCGCCCCCGCATGACGGGGTCGACCGACGTCTGCAGCGTGGCGTTGGCCGCCGTCATCATCGTGAGCGACGCGAGCCCGACGGGGATCGAGGTGAGCGCGAACATGACGTAGGACGGCGAGAGCGCGTTGAGCGTCGTCGCCGCCGCGAACGCGAAGCCGGCGCCGAGCACGAGGCGCACCCGCGGACGGTCGCGCCGGGCCGCGAGCAGCGCGCCCGCCAGCGAACCGATCGCGAGGATCGAGCCGAGGATGCCGTACTCCCCCGCGCCCTTGCCGAACTCGACGCGGGCCATGAGGGCGGACGTGAGCTGGAAGTTCAGCCCGAACATCGACACGACGCCCATGACCGCCATGATCACGACGATGTCGGACCGCCCGCGCACGAACCGGACGGCCTCGCGGATCTGCCCCTTGCTGCGCGGCACGCTCGGCAGGGCGCGCAGCGTGGAGCCCTTCATGACGGCGAGCGCGGCGATCGTCGCGGCGAACGTGATCCCGTTGATGAGGAACACCCAGCCGGCGCCGACGGCCGCCACGAGCAGGCCGGCCGCACCGGGGCCGATGAGGCGCGCGCCGTTGAACGACGCGGAGTTCAGACCGATGGCGTTGGGCAGGTTGTCGGTCGGGACGAGCTCGGCGACGAAGGTCTGGCGCACGGGCGAGTCGATCGCGGACGCGACACCGAGGAGCAGCGCGAGCGTGTACAGGTGCCAGAGCTGCACGGTGTTCGTCAGGGTGAGCGCGCCGAGCACGAACGCGAGCACGCCCATCGCGGCTTGCGTGCCCATGAGGAGCTGGCGGCGCGGCAGGCGGTCCGCGAGCACGCCGGCGTAGGGCGACAGCAGCAGGAACGGCAGGAACTGCAGTGCGGTCGTGATGCCGACGGCGGTGCCCGAGTTGTCGGTGAGCTGGGTGAGCACGACCCAGTCCTGGGCGACGCGCTGCATCCAGGTGCCGACGTTCGCCACGAGGGCGGCGCCGAACCAGAGGCGGTAGTTGGGGTACTTGAGCGAGGAGAACGTGGAAGCCATGGGTGTCGGGTGCGCTCGGTTTCGTGTGGGCGGTGCGAGTGTCGGCGGGCGAGTGTCGGTGTGAAGGCGGGTTCAGCAGGAGGCGAGCTCGAGCAGCAGCTCGTGGGCGCGGGCGAGGACGGCGCGGTCCTCGACCGAGAGGCGCCCCAGCTGCTGGGCGAGCCAGGCGTCGCGGCGGCGGCGGGTCTCGGCGACCTCGCGGTGGCCGGCCTCGGTGAGGCGGACGACGACGAGGCGGCGGTCGGTGGGGTCCTCGACCTTCTCGACCATGCCGAGCTCGGCGAGCGCGTTGACGGTGCGGGTCATCGAGGGCGGCTTGACGCGCTCGCGCTGGGCGAGCGCGCCGGGCGTGAGGTCACCGTGGCTGTGCAGCGTCGTCAGGACGCTGAACTGGCCGCCGGTGAGATCGGCCTCGCCCCGCTCCGCGCGCAGTCGGCGGACGAACCGCCCGACGGAGACGCGGAGCTCGCTGCTGAGGGTGGCGGGGGCGGTGGCAGGCATGTGCCCTGAGCCTACTCCGTTGCCTCAGGTAATTACCACCGCTAATCATCTAGTGTGACGAGCGGAACAGGTTCAGTCGCGCCCGTAGATGTCGCGCGTGTAGACCTTGTCGGCGACGTCGGCGAGG
>CBINDH010000016.1:0-17361 GCA_966249365.1 uncultured Xylanimonas sp.
GGCCTCCGCGTCCCCGGACCGAAGCAGCAGCAGGCCTCGCTGTCCCTGGACCGCCACGAGCTCGGTGTCGAGCTCGTGGGCGAGGGCGCGCGCCTCGGCGTCGGCGAGCACCTCCATCGCCGCGGAAAGGTCACCGGCGCCCTCGTAGCGTGCCCGCGCGATACCCAGCAGCGCACGCACGCGCAAGGCTGCCGCGGCACGCTTCCCGTCGTCGGGTCCCGCGGCGTCCAGCGCGTTCAGCAACGATGCGAAACCCGCGAGCGCCTCGTCGAACCGGCCGAGCTCGTCCGCGTGCCGCGCGTCGTCGTAGAGCGCGCGAGCGCGCGCCAGGGCATCGGGCACACCCGGAGGTTACGTCGCTCACAGGCGAACCGGAAACACGTCCGTCTTTCTGCAGCGCTGCGTCAGTCGGTGCCGCCCTCCTCCATGAACCCCTCGGGAAGGTCCACCACGGTGCGCAGGCCGTCCCAAGCACGGGCGACCCGGGCGTCCCGGGTCGGCCCTTCGGGCACCGAGACCTTCCGCAGGCTCTCCGCGACCTCGCCGGCGAGCACCGGTGCCGCGAAGGACGTCCCGCTCCACACGGCGAAGCCGCCCTGGAAGCCCTCGGGGTCGATCGTCGCGCGCGTGCCCTGCGAGAACGGCTCCTGGACGGTGCGGCTCGGGTTGATCACCCCGTCGATCGTCGTCGGTGCCGTGCTGACGAGGGACGCCCCCTGGCGAAGGCACGTGACCCACTCGCCGTCGTTGCTGAACAGCGCCGTCGTTCCGTCGGGGTTGAGCGCTCCGACCGCAACCACCGGCGGCGCCGCGGGGTCGAGCGACGCCGCGTCGACGTACTTCGGCTTGGTACCGAACCGGTTGGTGCGGGGCGCCAGGGCGGCCGGATACGTCTCGCGCATCTTCCCGTCGTTCCCCGTCGCGCACACCACCAGCACGCCCCAGCTCTGCAGCTCCCGCAGCACGGTGTGCAGAGGGAGGTCGAAGTCCTCGTCCCCCGGGTTCTCGTGGTAGTAGCCGAACGAGAGGACCACGACGTCGACGGGCGCGCACGACGTGTCGCCGTGCAACCCGCGCAGGTGGAACATGAGCAGCCGGCGCAGCGAGCGGAGCAGGTTCCGTTCCGGGACGATCCCGCTTCCGCCGTAGATGCGGGGTGCGAGGATCGCGGCGTCCGGGCAGAGCTGGTGGACGAGACCGGCCATGAACGTGCCGTGCCCCGCCACAGGGTCGAGGGTTCCGGCGAGCGGGTCGCTCGACACGCCGCCGCCCTCCGGGTCCTGGAACGGCAGCGCCGGGCGAGGCTGAAGCCCGATGACGCTCGTCTCGTCGTCGCCGTACACCTGCGGGTCACGCACCACGACGTCGTCACGGTGCCCCGGTGCGCCGCCTCCGAACCAGGGGTGGCGACCCACGCCGGTGTCGAAGAGCGCCACCACGGGTCGCTTGGCACCGGTCGTCGCCGTGAAGGGGTTCGACCCGGCCTCCGCCCACTCGCCGGTCGGCGGACGTCCGACCCAGGAGACCGGCTGCCGCCCACCCGAACCCGCCTGGACGTACTCGCTCATCCCGGCGGTCGGGTAACCCATCGTCACGGGGTAGCCCATCGTGACCGGGTACCCCATCGTGACCGGGTACCCCATCGTGACCGGGTACCCCATCGTCACCGGGTAGCCCATCGTCACCGGGGAGCCCATCGTCACCGGGTAGCCCATCGTCACCGGGTAGCCCATCGTGACCGGCATCGCATGGGTGCCGGAAGCCGTGGCCGCTTGCGCACGAGTCCCGCCGCCGCTCCCCGCCACGGGAAGGATGACGTGGTCGAGCGCGACGGCGATGCGCCGGGCCGACCCCTCGCCCTCGGTGCCTTCCGTCTCGGTGAGCACGACACTCCGGAGAGACGTGCGCAGGGACCAGCAGTCGGGCTGTTCCCCGGCCTCCCGTGGCACGAGCAGAAGCGACGTCCCGAAGACGCGCCTGAGGTGGGCAGCCTCGTCTGCACCGATCCCGATCTCGTCTACGACGCGGTCGAGGAGCGCGAGATCCTCGTAGTTCTCCGGCTCGACCTCGACGTCGAGACCTCGGTGCGCCGCCTCGTGGCGGAGCCGCGCGAGCCAGGACGGCTCCGTGCCCTTCTCGGGCGCCGCGACGTCGAGCAGCAGGCGGTCACCCACGTACCACGTCGGCTGAAGCACCTGCGAACCCGACGCCACCCCGTCCTCCGAGCCGCGGAACACCTTCGACGGATCCAGGGCGCACGTGCGCCATTGCATCTTGACGGCCCAGTCGCTGAGCTCCCGGGCCGTCCATCGACGAGCGCGTCGAGTGGCGGCAGGCGCGCTCACAGCTCGATCACCGGGGTGGTCACCGACGTACCGCCGTCAGCGAGGCGGATCAGCAGCGAGGCCGGGCCGCGGTCGGCGACGTCGAACGAGAAGCGGCCGTCGTCGTCCGACGTGGTCGACTGCTCGCCGCGTGGCTGACGCAGCTCGACGACCAGGCGTGCGGCGGGCGCGAGCCAGCCGTCGACGCGGACGTGGCGGTCGTCCGACGGCGACAGCGCGATCATGACGGTGACCGAGTCGTGCGTGAACGTGATGGTGCGGGCCTCCACGGGTGCGGAGTCCGCGCGCACCGCGCCGGCGAACGCGTCCACCGACTGCATCGCCATGACCTCCGCCGCCTCTTCCTCGAGCAGAGCGAGCGTCATCGCGAACTGCGAGCGCTCCACAAGCCCTTCGGGCAGCGGGTCCGCGTCCCGCAGCGCGCGTGCCAAGGACGCCAGGACGACCTCGTCGACGTCGTCGAGCGGTGCGTCCGGCGGGTGGGTCAGGCTGTCCATGGGTCCTCCCCCAGGTCGTCGAGAGCGGTCCTCAGCTTCGCGAGGCACCGTCCTCGGGTGGCGCCGATGCTGCCCACCGGCATGCCGATCGCCGTCGAGATCATCCGGTAGTCCGGACGGTCCGCGAGCGAGACGAGTCGCAGCAGCTCCTGACACCTGGCCGGCAACGTGGCCAGAGCACGCCACACGCTCCGGTCCCGCTCGTCGCGCAGCAGGTGCGCGTCGGGGCCGGGCTGCGGGTCCGGCAGCACGTACGCGCTGGTCGGAGAGTCGTCAGGGAGCTCGGAGCGTCGGCGCTGGTCCTCCCGGGTGCGCCGCACCGTCTCCCAGGCGGCGCGCCGGGCGGTCACGAGCAGCCACTTGAGCACCGCGTGCGGCTCGGCGATCGTGTGCGCGTGCTTCACCAGCGCCGCCCAGACGCCCTGGACGACGTCGTCGGCTGTGTCGCGGTCCACGCCCTGGGCGCGGACCGTGTGCCACAGCAAGGGCGTGGCCTCGCGGACCAGGTCGCCCATCGCGGCGGTGCGGCCCTCCCGGAACTCCAGGAGTGCGCGCGCGGCGCGGTCACCCAGCGTCTCGGTGCCCTTCGCAGGGTCGGGCACGTCGTCGCGCCGGTCGTCGGGAACGACGTCGTCGGCAGTCATCCATTCCTCGAAAAAGCTCGCCGGTGCGCTGGGGCCCCCTCCCGGACTCAGCGAGCCTAGGCCGGACCCTGAGTCCCCAGAGATGGTGAAATCCCGGTCTTGCCGCATTTCACCCTCCAGGCTCGGACCGCTGCTGTCATCCGGAGGGAGTGTGCCGGGGGCAGTCTGATACACCCGTCCAAGAAGAACTTCTGCGGTGTCACCAGGGACGACGAAGGGCCTGCCCGTCCAGTGGACGGGCAGGCCCTTCGCGATGAGGGGTACGCCTCAGGCGGCGGTCTCCTCGGTGAGCTTCGTCGTGCGCGACGGGTCGACCGGGATGCCCGGGCCCATCGTCGTCGAGATCGTCGCCTTGGTCAGGTAGCGACCCTTCGACGTCGACGGCTTGAGACGCAGGACCTCGTCGAGCGCGGCGGCGTAGTTCTCCACCAGGGCCTTCTCGTCGAACGAGACCTTGCCGATGATGAAGTGGAGGTTCGCGTGCTTGTCGACACGGAACGCGATCTTGCCGCCCTTGATGTCGCCCACGGCCTTGGTGACGTCCATGGTCACGGTGCCGGTCTTGGGGTTCGGCATCAGACCGCGCGGGCCCAGCACCTTGCCGAGACGACCGACCTTGCCCATGAGGTCCGGGGTCGCGACGGCGACGTCGAAGTCGACGAAACCGCCGGCCACGCGCTCGATGAGCTCGTCGCCGCCGACGATGTCAGCGCCGGCAGCCTCGGCCTCGGCGGCCTTCGGGCCGTTCGCGAACACGAGGACGCGGGCCGTCTTGCCCGTGCCGTGGGGAAGGTTGACCGTGCCGCGGACCATCTGGTCCGCCTTGCGCGGGTCCACACCGAGACGGAACGCGACCTCGACGGTGGCGTCGTACTTGGTGGGGGAGGTCTCCTTCGCCAGACGCACCGCGTCGAGCGGGGCGTAGAGCGCGTCGCGGTCGATCTTCTCCGCGGCGGCCCGGTAGGCCTTGCCGTGCTTCGCCATGATGGCTTCTCCTTGAGTGGTCGTAGCGGGCCGTACGGCCCTGCCACAGCGGGTGTTACAGGGGTCGAGCTCAGAGCTCGGTGGTGATGCCCATCGAACGAGCGGTGCCGGCGACGATCTTCATCGCGGCGTCGATGTCGTTCGCGTTGAGGTCTTCCATCTTGGTCTGCGCGATCTCACGCACCTGGTCGGCGGTGAGCTTGCCGACCTTGGCGGTGTGCGGCGTGGCGGAGCCCTTGGCGACGCCCGCAGCCTTCTTGATCAGCTCGGCGGCCGGCGGCGTCTTCGTGATGAAGGTGAACGAGCGGTCCTCGTACACCGTGATCTCGACGGGGATGACGTTGCCGCGCTGCGACTCGGTCGCCGCGTTGTACGCCTTGCAGAACTCCATGATGTTCACGCCGTGCTGACCGAGCGCGGGGCCGATCGGCGGGGCGGGCGTGGCGGCACCGGCCTTGATCTGGAGCTTGATGAGGCCGGCGACCTTCTTCTTGGGAGGCATGAGCCTTCCCCTTTCCTGTTCGTGGTCCGACGCCGTGGGCGATGAACCGGTTGCATGCCGAAGCCCGCGGATCGCTCCGCGGGCAGTCAGCGCCGTCGCGCGGTCAGATCTTGGCGACCTGGTTGAACGACAGCTCGACCGGGGTCTCCCGGCCGAAGATGGAGACGAGGACCTTGAGCTTCTGGGCCTCGACGTTGATCTCGGAGATCGTGGCGGGCAGCGTGTCGAACGGGCCGTCGGTGACGGTGACCGACTCGCCGACCTCGAAGTCCACGACGACCGCTGCGGACTTGGCCTTCGCGGCGGCCGCGGCGGGCTTGCCGGCGGCGGGCGCCTCGACCATGACCGGCGCGAGCATCGAGTAGACCTCGTCGAGCGTCAGCGGCACCGGCTGGTGCGTGTGGCCGACGAAGCCGGTGACGCCCGGCGTGTGGCGCACGGCGCCCCACGACTCGTCCGTGAGGTCCATGCGCACGAGGACGTAACCGGGGATGCGGACGCGGCGGACGGTCTTCTTCTGCGCGTTCTTGATCTCGGTCACCTCCTCCATGGGGACCTCGATCTGGAAGATGTAGTCCTCCATGTTCAGGCTCTGGATGCGGTTCTCCAGGTTGGCCTTCACACGGTTCTCGTAGCCCGCGTAGGAGTGGATGACGTACCAGTCACCGAGCTGGGAGCGCAGCGTCCGCTTGAACTCCTCGGCCGGGTCCTCCTCGGTCGCGTCCTCGGCGGGAGCCTCGACGACGTCGTCGGCGCTCTCGTCCGCGGGCACGTCGACCTCGGCCGGGGACTCGATGGGCTCCACGGCGTCGACGTTCTCCTGGTCCAGAGGCTCCTGGGACACGAACGAACCTGCTTTCAGCGAAACGATGGGTGCTAGGACAAGGCTAGGTCAGCCGAGCCGGGTCAGCCGAGCAGCGCGAAGACGCCCAGGCCGATGAGGTAGTCCAGCAGCCCGACGAACGCCATGACGATGGCGACGAAGACGAGCACGACACCCGTGTAGGTCAGCAGCTCCTGGCGCGTCGGCGAGACGACCTTCTTGAGCTCCGCGACCACCTGGCGCACGAAGAGCGCGATGCGCGCGAACAGGCCCTTGCGGTCCTGCTCCTTCTTGCGCGCGCTCGCGCCACCTGCCTGAACGGTCGACTCGCTCACTGGCCCAACCTCGTACTTCCGACGGCGCCCGCGTCGCCTGCCGGCGACGCTGGGCGGCACTGACACCTTGACGTACTGGGTCGAAGACCCCTTGCAGGGCAGACAGGACTCGAACCTGCAACCTGCGGTTTTGGAGACCGCTGCGCTGCCAATTGCGCCACTGCCCTTTGTGTCCGACGACCCTACCGGAGTGCCGCGAGGGCGTGAACCAGCAAGGTGGCCGTCTGCCACCGAGCGACAACTGTACGGGACAACGGCCCATGGGTCGAACCGCGCGCCGTCAACCGTTCGGTGGACGCCAGGTCCCGTCGTCGGATCGTCCCGCACGCAGGTCCCGCGGCGGGACCGTGGAGCCATGACCACGACAACCCTTCCGGCTCTCGCCGGCACCCGCACGACGACGGACGTCGCGGTGCGGGTGCGCGGCCTGCGCAAGCGATACGGCAGCCACCAGGCACTCGACGGCGTCGACCTCGACGTCGCACGCGGCGAGATCTTCGCCGTCCTCGGCCCCAACGGGGCGGGAAAGACCACCACCGTCGAGATCCTCGAGGGGTCCCGCTCGCGCGACGCGGGCGAGGTCACGGTGCTCGGCGAGGACCCGGCCACGGCCGGCCGCGCGTGGCGCGCCCGCCTGGGCGTCGTGCTCCAGGAGGCGCGCGACCTGACCGAGCTGACGGTCGCGGAGACCGTCCTGGCCACCGCGCGCTACTACCAAGCCCCGCGCGACGCGGGCGAGGTGATCGCCGCCGTCGGGCTCGAGGAGAGCGCCGGCAAGCGCGTCCGCGCGCTGTCCGGGGGCCAGCGGCGCCGCCTCGACGTCGCCCTCGGCATCGTCGGCCGCCCGGAGCTGCTGTTCCTCGACGAGCCGACCACCGGCTTCGACCCCGAGGCGCGTCGCGCGTCCTGGGACCTGATCCGCTCGCTGCGCGACGACGGCACGACGATCCTGCTGACCACCCACTACCTCGACGAGGCGGCGCAGCTCGCCGACCGCGCGGCCGTGATCAGCGACGGACGCGTGGTCGCGCTCGGCACGCCGGACACGCTCGGCGGCGCCGAGGCCCGCACGCCGGTCGTCCGCTGGCTCGACGGCGGCCGGCCGCGCGCACAGCGCACGACGACGCCGACGGCGCTCGTCGCCCGGCTCGTCGCGGAGGCGGGCCCCGGCCGCGAGATCGACGGCCTGACCATCACCAGGCCCAGCCTCGAGGACATCTACCTCGACCTCATCCGCACCCGCACGGAGGACAAGTCATGAGCACCCTCACCTCGGCCCCCCGGCTCCCCGGCCTCCTGCCGGTGACGCTCGTCCGCGCCGGCGTCGAGCTGCGCGGCTTCCTGCGCGAGCGCGACGCGGTGATCTTCATCCTCGCCTACCCGGTGGTGATGTTCGCCATCTTCGCGAGCGTCTTCAGCGACCAGACCCAGTCCGGCCCGACGAGCGTCGGCGAGGTCTCGGTCGACTTCGCGCAGTACTTCCTGCCCGGCATGCTCGCCACGGGCCTCATGCTCACGACCTTCCAGTCCCTGGCCATCTCCGTCGCGCTCGAACGCGACGACGGCACGCTCAAGCGGCTGCGCACCACACACGTCCCGGCGGCCGCGTACTTCCTCGGCAAGATCGGTCAGATCCTGGCGACGTCGATCGTCCAGGTCGCGGCGCTCCTGCTGCTCGCCCGGTGCGGGTTCGGCGTGCCGCTGCCGTCCGCCGCGAGCGCCTGGGCCACGTTCGCCTGGGTGTTCCTGCTGTCGACCGCGACCGGCACGGTGCTCGGGATCGCGTTCTCCTCGGTACCGCGTTCGGGCCGGTCGGCGTCCGCCGTCGTCACCTCGGTGGTGCTGGTGCTCCAGTTCGTCTCCGGCGTGTTCTTCCCGTTCTTCTCCCTGCCCTCGTGGATGCAGTCGGTCGCCTCGGTGTTCCCGCTGCGGTGGACGGCACAGGGCATGCGTTCGGTGTTCCTGCCCGGGGACGCGAAGTACCTCGAGGTGTCGGCGTCCTGGCAGCACGGTCCGACCGCTGCGATCCTGGTCGCATGGCTGGTGGTCGGTCTCCTGGTGGGCGTGCGGACGTTCAGGTGGCGACGGCTTGACGACGGCTGACGGCCCGGTCGCGGTCGGTCCTTTCGTCGCGTGGGACCGGGCGGTGGTGTGGTGGGACGTCGCCACCTACGCCGCCCTCGCCATCGGCGGGGCCGCGATCGTGGTCTCCGGCGAGGAGGTCCGCTCGCGCGCGGTCGTGGCGACGTCCGTCGTCGTCATCGGGGCGGCCTACGCGCTGCTCGGCGCGCGGGCCGCCCGGACCCGGCGCCCGTGGCCGGCGCGCGCGTACCTGGCCGTCGCGATCGCCGGGACGGCGGTGGCCAGCGCGCAGGGCGGGTTCGCGACGTTCCTGCTGTTCGTCGCCTTCGCGCACATCTGGATGCTCCTCGAGCGTGTCGCCGAGTCCGTCGTGTTCAGCGCGGTGCTGGCGGCGGCGGCCACCGTGGGGATCACGCTCAGCGCGGGGCACGGGCTGAGCGCGCGGGTGCTCGCCGACGTCGCGCCGCAGATGGCGCTGGGCCTGCTCTTCTCGGTCGCGCTCGGGCTGTGGGTCGGGCGCACCATGCGACAGTCGGAGACCAACGCCCGGTTGGTCGCCGAGCTGCGGGCCGCTCAGGCCGAGCTGGCCGCGACGCAGCATGCCGCGGGCGTCACGGCGGAACGTGAGCGCCTGGCCGCCGAGATCCACGACACGCTCGCGCAGGGCTTCATGAGCGTGGTCACCCAGGCCCAGGTCGCCTCGGCGGCGCTGGACCGCGGTGATACGGACACCGTCCGGGAGCGCCTGGCGACGATCGAGACGACCGCCCGTGACAACCTCGCGGAGGCGCGCGGCCTGGTCGCGGCGTTCGCGCCCCTGCCGCTGCAGGGCGCCTCGATCGCCGACGCGCTGCACCGGCTCGCGGAGCGCTGGTCCGCGGAGACGGGTCTCGCGACGACGGTCGAGGTGGACGACGTCGGCACGCTTCCGGCGGGCGACGAGGTCGTGCTCCTGCGCGCCGCGCAGGAAGCGCTGACGAACGTGCGCCGGCATGCCGACGCCTCGGCCGTGTGGGTGTCGATCGACGGCGGCGGCCCGGACCCGGTACGGCTCGAGGTCGTGGACGACGGGACGGGGATCTCCCCGGAGACGCCCGCGGGCTTCGGGCTGCGAGGGATGCGCGACCGGGTCCTCGCCGTCGGCGGCACGCTCGACGTGAGAGCAGGCGACGCCGGCGGCACGGTGGTCCGCGTCGAGCTGCCCGCCCGGGCGACGCCGTGACCGGCGTCGTGCGGGTGCTCGTCGTCGACGACCACCCCGTGGTGCGCTCGGGCCTCGTCGGCATGCTCGCCGTCGAGCCGGACCTGCGGGTCGTGGGCGAGGCCGGCGACGGCCAGGAGGCGGTGCGGCTCGCCGCGGAGCTCGCCCCCGACGTCGTCCTCATGGACCTGCGCATGCCGGTGCTCGACGGCGTCGGCGCGACGCAGCAGATCGCCGGCACGGGTCCCCGCGTCCTGGTCCTGACCACCTACGAGACGGACGCCGACATCCTGCGCGCGGTCGAGGCCGGGGCGACCGGATACCTGCTCAAGGACACGCCGCGCGACGCGCTCGTGCGCGGGGTCCGCGCGGCGGCACAGGGGCAGACCGTGCTCGCGCCGACCGTCGCGACACGGCTCGTCGGCTCGGTGCGGGCGTCGTCGGAACGGCTGACGCCGCGCGAGGCGGAGGTGCTGGCCCTCGTCGCGGAGGGCTGCTCCAACGCGGAGGCGGGGCGTCGCCTGTTCATCGCGGAGGCGACGGTCAAGACGCACCTGCTGCGGTCGTTCGCCAAGCTCGGCGTGGACGACCGCACGGCGGCCGTCACGGAGGCGCGTCGCCGGGGCTGGCTCGCGTGAGGCTGGCAAACTCAGCGGATGCGTGACCTCGCCCTGCTCCCCAAGGCCCACCTGCACCTGCACTTCACCGGGTCCCTGAGCGTGGAGTCGCTGGGCGAGCTCGCGGCCGCGCGCGGGATCCGCGTGCCCGCCGCGCTGCTCGACGGCGACCCGCTGCGCGTGCCGGCCACACAGCGCGGGTGGTTCAGGTTCCAGCGCCTGTACGACGCCGCACGCGCGTGCGTGCGCTCCGAGGCGGACATGCGGCGCATCGTCGACGAGGCTGCCGCGGCCGACGCCGCCGAGGGGTCGGTGCGGCTCGAGCTCCAGGTCGACCCGACGTCGTACGCCCCGTTCGTCGGCGGCATCACGCCTGCCGTCGAGATCGTGCTCGACGCCGCGAGGGCCGCGAGCGCCGCGCACGGCCTGGAGGTCGCCGTCGTCGTCGCCGCGTCGCGGGTGCGGCACCCGCTGGACGCGCGGACCCTCGCACGGCTGGCCGCCCGGTACGCGGGCGAGGGGCCGGGCGAGGTCGTGGGCTTCGGGCTGAGCAACGACGAACGGTCGGGGCGCACCGACACGTTCGCTCCCGCGTTCCGCATCGCGCGCGACGCGGGCCTGGCGGCAGTGCCGCACGGCGGCGAGCTGCTCGGCGCGGACCACGTGTCGGTGGTCCTCGACGAGCTGCACCCCGACCGGCTGGGCCACGGGGTGCGGTCGAGCGAGGACCCGGCGGTGCTCGCGCAGGTCGTGGACCGCGGCGTCGCCCTCGAGGTGTGCCCGGCGTCGAACGTCGGGCTGGGCGTGTACGCCGACGACGCGGCGGTGCCGCTGCGCGCGCTGGTGGACGCCGGGGCGACCGTCGCGCTGGGCGCGGACGACCCGCTGCTGTTCGGGTCGCGGCTTGTGGACCAGTACGAGGCGGCCCGCACGGTGCACGGCTTCTCCGACGCCGAGATCGCCGACCTGGCGCGGTCATCGATCCGGGCGTCCCGAGCCTCGGCCGGGAGCAAGCGGGAGATGCTCGCCAAGGTCGACTCCTGGTTGGATTCCGCCCCATGAGCCGATCCGAGCGGCGCTGGCCGGCCGTCGACGTGGCGTGGCTGGCCGTCGCGTTCCTGTGCGGGGTCGTCTCGCTCGCCCTCGTCATCGGCGTGTCCCTGGGCTGGGGGGCGAAGGGGAGCGCCGCCGTCCCGGCGGGGGGTGGTGCCGTGCCGGTGCCGACCGTGGGCGGCGTCGACATGGCGCCCGTCCTCGGCTCGCCCTCGCCCTCGCCGGCGCCGGCGTCGCCGTCGGTCACACCGAGCAGCAGCCCGGCGCCCGCCGAGGAGGCGACGCGCCCGCAGACCCCGCCCGGCCCTGACGCCTCGCCGACACCGGCGAAGCCGCCGCGTGGCGGGAAACCGCCCGCCACGCCCTCGCCCTCACCGACGTCCGCCGCTCCGCAGCCCACGGCCACGGCATCCCCCAGCCCGACCGACTCACCGACGCCGACGCCGTCGCACCCCGGCAAGGGCCACGGCAAGGGCCGCAACCCGACCCCGCCCCCGGAGGCCGACTGAGGCTCGGACCCAACGTCTGGACCTGCCCGGACGTCTGAGAAGTCGAGAGGACCGACCGGACGTGGGACGGTGAGGTCACGACTGCGTGACGATCACCGCCCGGGCGCTGCGGGCCGGTCCGTGTTCGGGCAGGCTGAACGCCCGGCGTGTGCGAGCACGCGGGGCACGAGGAGGGCGAAGGGCATGACGCACGGGGGGATCACGAGCGAGCGCCGGGGCGGGCGCAGCCCGCGGCGCATCACGGCGGGCACGGTGCTCGCGCCGCTGCTCGCGCTGGCCCTGGCAGCCTGCGCCCTGCCGGACCAGTCGGCAGAGCCGGCCGCCCAGCCGGCGGCGGCGTCACAGTCGCCCTCGCCGTCGCCGACCCCGACGCCGTCGGACACGCCGACGCCCACCGCGACGCCCTCGCCGAGCGAGCCGCCCGCTGCGCCCTCGCCGTCGCCGACCCCGACGCCGTCGGCGACGCCCGCCGAGCCGACCCCCACCCCGACGCCCACGCCGAGCGAGCCTCCGGCCCCGGTCTACCCGCAGCGCGGCGCCTCGGGCGAGGACGTCCGCGCGGTCCAGCAGCGACTCAAGGACCTGGGCTACTTCATCCAGGACGTGGACGGCGACTTCGGCTACGCCACCCTGCAGGCCGTCTGGGCGTTCCAGAAGGCCGCCGGCCTGGCCCGCGACGGCGTCGTCGGGCCCAAGACGCAGGCGGCGCTCGACGCCGGGTACGTGCCCTCGGCACGGTCGTCGTCGGGCAAGGTCGTGGAGATCGACATCGACCGGCAGATCCTCCTGGCGGTCGAGGACGGCCGCGTGGTGAGGATCATCAACGCGTCCTCGGGCAACGGAGAGACGTTCGAGGCCAAGGGCCGGACGTACCGGGCCCGCACCAACAAGGGCCACTTCAAGGTCAGGTCCCAGGACGACCGCATGCACGCCTCGACCCTGGAGCTCGGCGACATGTGGCGGCCCAAGTACTTCAACGGGGCGATCGCGGTGCACGGCTCCTCGTCCATCCCCGCCTACCCCGCCTCGCACGGCTGCGTGCGCGTGAGCAACTCGGCCATGAACTGGCTGTGGGACTCCTGGGGCCTGCCGATCGGCACGCCCGTGTGGGTCTATTAGAGGGAGACGCCGACCAGCACCGGCTCGGGCTCCAGCGCGATGCCGTAGGCGTCCAGCACGCCGTCGCGCACGGTGCGGGCGAGCGCGACCACGTCCTCGGCGGTCGCGCCGCCGCGGTTGGTCAGCGCGAGCGTGTGCTTGGTCGACAGCGTCGCGCGGCTCGCGGTGCCCGTGACGCCGAAGCCCTTGGCGAAGCCCGCGTGGTCGATGAGCCAGGCCGCGCTCGTCTTGACCAGCGTGGGGTCGACCGCGCCGAGGCTCGGCCCCGTCGTCGTCATCGGGACGGCGGAGCGCACGGGATAGCGGGGCGCGTCGGGCGGCAGCAGGTCGGCATGGTCGACGTGGACGATCGGGTTGGTGAAGAACGACCCGGCCGACCAGCGGTCGTGGTCGGAGCCCGGCGCGGACCCGAACCGCCCGTCCTGGAGCATGCCCTTGCCGGCGCGGAGCTCGAGCACCGCGGCGCGCACCTCGGCCTGCGGGGCCCGCTCCCCCACCTCGACGCCGAGCCGCCGCGCGAGCTCCGCGTACCCCACGGGCGCGGAGAGCGTGCCGAGGCGCATCTGGAACGTCACGTCGAGGACGACGTAGCGCGGCGTCGGGTACCAGGGGGCCTGCGGGTCCTCTGCGGTCGGGGCACCGCGCATCGACGCCTTGAGCAGCGAGGTGCGGTACCCGAACCGGAGCTCGCCGATCGCGAAGGTGCGGACCCGGCCACGCAGGCGGTCCCAGGTGCGCACACTCGACACGGCGCCGGCCACCTCCTGGCCGTACGCGCCGATGTTCTGCACGGGCGCGGCACCCACGGTGCCCGGGATCCCGGACAGCGCCTCGAGGCCGACCCACCCCTGCTCGACGGCCGCCACGACGAGGTCGTCCCAGTCCTGCCCGCCGACCGACGTGACGGTCGCGCCCCCGCACGAGTCCTCCGACTCGAGGGCGAAGCCCGACCGCATGTCGCGGACCACGACGCCACCGAAGCCCTCGTCGGACACCAGCAGGTTGGACCCGCTGCCGACGACGAGCAGGGGCTCGCCCGCGTCGTCCGCGGCACGGATGGTGTCGATCAGCTCGGCCTCCGTCGTCGCCTCGACGTAGGCGTCGGCGGGGCCTCCCACCCGGAGCGTCGTCAGCTCGGCCAGGGTCGGCACGGGCGGGGCGTCGATCGAGGGATTCACGCGGCCAGCGTAACGACCGGCCCGGGCGTCAGTCCGTGCACTCCGCTACCAGCGGACGCGCGCTGCCCGCGAAGGCCAGCCCGACGACGACGGGCAGCGCGATGACGGCGAGCGCGTGCCGGTAGCCGACCACCTCGGCGACGAACCCGATGAGGGCCGGGCCGATGAAGAACGCCGCGTACCCGATGGTCGAGACGACGGCGACGCGCATCGCGGCGCGGCGCGGCTCGTCCGACGCGGCCGACATCCCCAGGGGGAAGCCGAGGGCCGCCGACGCGCCCCACACGACGCTGCCGACGACGGCGAGCCACAGCCACGGCGCGAAGGCGAACAGGCCGACGCCGACGAGCGCGGCGAGCGAGCTGGCACGCAGCACGGTCACCCGCCCGATGCGGTCGATGAGCCACGTCCCCGCCAGGCGCGTGAGCGTCATCGACGCGAGGAACAGGGCGAGCGCGAAGGCGCCCGTCGACTGCCCGGTGCCGAACCCGTCGACCAGCGCCAGCGCGGTCCAGTCGTTCGCCGCACCCTCGGTGAGCGCCGCGGCGAGCACCACGAGTCCGACGAGCAGCGTGCGCGGCTCGCGCCAGGCGGCGAGCGTGGCGCGCAGCCCGTGCGCGGGGGCCGCCTCGGCCGGGTCGGCGCCGTCGGAGGCGGGGACGTCGACGTGGGCGTGCGGCGTCGGGAGGAACCCGCGCACGCAGACGAGGGCCGCGGAGATGGTCAGGGCGACGCCGACGCCGACGTGCCACACGAACGGAACGCCCGCGTGCGCGACGAGCGCGCCGACGCCGGCACCCGCGACGGTGCCGAGCGAGAACCCGGCGTGGAACCGCGGCATGATCGACCGGCCCAGGCGCTGCTCGACGGCCGCACCCTCGACGTTCATGGCGGCGTCCCACACCCCGATGCCGACACCGGCGACGACCAGGCCGATGCGGACGGCCAGCGGGGTGGCCGTGCCGACGCCGACGCACACGAGCCCGTAGCCGGCGGCGGCGACGAGCGCGGACGCCGCGACCGCGCGCGCGGCGCCGATGCGGGCCGTGATCATGCCCGACAGGGGCAGCGCGGCGACCGAGCCGATCGCTCCGGTGAGCAGGAGCACGCCCATCTCGCCCGCGCCGAACCCCAGCGCGTCCCGGACCGCGGGGATCCGCGAGGCCCAGGTGGCGAAGGTGGCGCCGCTCGCGGCGAAGACGGCAAAGACGGCCCAGGCGGCACGGGTGGTGCGGATCCGGGGATCCTCGACAGACGCGGTCACCCCGCGACGGTGCGCCACGATGCGAGCAGACGTCAAATCGATTCGCGCCGGGCTGTGCGGCCCCGGGTAGGCTCGCCCGAAACAGCCTCACGGACAGGAGAGACGATGACCCGGCGCCCCGAGGCACGCCCCACGCTGGCGAGAGTCGCCGAGCGGGCCGGGGTGTCGGTGTCGACGGCCTCGCTCGCGTTCTCGGGCGCCGGTCCGATCACGCCCGACACGCGCAGCCGCGTGCTCGCCGCCGCCGAGGAGCTCGGCTACACGGGCCCCAACCCGCTCGGGCGTCAGCTCCGCTCCGGGCGGTCCGGCATCGTCGGCGTCGTCATCGGCGACAACCCCGGGCGCGCGTTCCGCGACCCCGTGTCCGTCAAGGTGCTCGACGGCCTCATGCAGGTCCTCGGCGAGCAGGGCCTGGGCGTCCTCCTCGTGCCCGGCCGGCACCCGGCGCCCCCGACCGACGAGACCGCCGCCGGCGACGTGCCGCGCGTCGCACCCGTCGACCCGCTCGTCGAGTCCGCCGCGATGGACGTCGCCGTGCTCGTGTGGGGCGTGCTCACCGACGACCCGAATCTCTCCGCCCTCCAGCGGCGGGGCGTGCGCGTCGTCGTCGGCGAGGGGCACGAGGTCGAGGGCGCCCCGCTCGTGCGCATCGACGACCGCGGCGGGTCTGCCGCGGCGATCCGCCACCTGCTCGACCTCGGGCACACCCGCATCGCCGAGATCACGCTGCCCTTCGGCCGCGACGAGCGGTCCGGGCCGGTCGACGCGGAGCGGTTCGCGCTCGCCGACCGCACGCCGACGGTCAACCGCATGGCGGGCGTCCGCGACGTCGTCGAACCGGTCATCACGTGGGAGACGCCGGCGTCGCTCGTCGAGCACGGGCGTGACGCGGCCATGGAGATCCTCGGCCAGTGGGTGCCGGACTCGGAGCGCCCGACGGCGATCTTCGCGCAGTCGGACCTGCTGGCCGCCGGTGCCGTCATCGCGGCGCGCGAGCTCGGCCTGCGGGTGCCCGAGGACGTCTCGATCGCCGGCTTCGACGGGCTCGACCTGCCGTGGCTGTCCCCCGACGTGCTGACCAGCGTGCGGCAGCCCCTGCAGGAGAAGGGCGAGGCGCTCGGCCGCGCCGTCGTCGGCCTGCTCGCGGGCGACGAGCCGACCGTGCAGACGCTCGAGGTCCACCTGGTCCAGGGGACGACGACGGGTCCCGCTCCGCGCTCCTAGGGCGCGCAGCGCGGCTCAGAGGCGGACGACCGCCTGGGCCTTGCCCAGCACGCGGGCACCCTCGTGGGTGACCGTCAGGTCGATGCGTGCGGTGCGGTTCTCGGCGTCCAGGGCGCCGACGGCGGCGGACACCTCGACCTCGACGACATCGAAGGCGGGCACGGGGATCGGGCGTGTGAAGCGCGTCTGGTAGTCGACGACGCGCCCCGGGTCGCCAGCCCACTCCTCGACGACCCCGACGGCGGAGCCCATCGTGAGCATGCCGTGCACGATGACGTTCGGCAGGCCCACGCCGGTCGCGAACGCCTCGTCCCAGTGGATGCGGTTGAAGTCGCCGCTCGCGCCGGCGTAGCGGACGAGCCGTGGGCGGTCGAAGGTCAGGGTGGCGGTGGCGACGACGTCACCGACGGCCAGGTCCTCGAACGACGGGGTGCTCACTTGCCCTCCCCACGGACCGCGAGGGTCGAGACGACCGTGCTGACCTGCTCACCCTCGGTGGTGGCGATCTCGCAGCGCGTCGTCACCATGGCGATGCCCGCGCGGTGGGTGACGGCGTCGACGTGCAGCACCGTCACGAGCTCGTCGCCGGCGACGATCGGGCGGTGGTGCGTGAAGCGCTCGTCCGCGTGGACGACGCGCGAGAAGTCGATCCGGGCCGCGGGGTCCTGCACGTACTGCGCCTCGGCGGCCTGGGCGACGACGACGGCGAACGTGGCGGGCGCGACGACGTCCGGATAGCCGAGACCCCGCGCCACCTCGATGTCGTGGTGGGCGGGGTGCTGGGCACCGACGGCCGCGGCGAACTCGCGGAGCTTCTCCCGGCCCACCGCGTAGGGGGCGGTCGGGGGGTACTCCTTGCCGGCGAAGCCGACGTCGGGGAGCTCGACGGACGCAGCGTCAGTCATGTTCGGTTGTGCGCCTGCGAAGGTCAGCGGGTCTCGCGGTGCGCGGTGTGCTTGCCGCAGCGCGGGCAGAACTTCGCCA
>CBINDH010000017.1:0-17185 GCA_966249365.1 uncultured Xylanimonas sp.
TCCCTCTCAGGCCGGCTACCCGTCGACGCCTTGGTAGGCCATTACCCCACCAACAAGCTGATAGGCCGCGAGCCCATCCTCCACCGAAAAACTTTCCAACACCCACCATGCGGCAGGCGCTCATATCCGGTATTAGACCCCGTTTCCAAGGCTTATCCCGAAGTGAAGGGCAGGTTGCTCACGTGTTACTCACCCGTTCGCCACTGATCCACCCCGAAGGGCTTCACCGTTCGACTTGCATGTGTTAAGCACGCCGCCAGCGTTCGTCCTGAGCCAGGATCAAACTCTCCGTAAAAGTATCTCGCCACCCCCGAAGGGGTAACAACCATACGGCGTTCAAAACTGGCCAGACAAGCTGAACTGCTCATCTGTCCAAAGGAATCCTCCAGAACCATCCACAACGGACGATCCCACGAGGGATATCAATTTGGCATTGACTATCAAACGCACTGTTGAGTTCTCAAACAACCGACGCACACCATCCGAATCGGAAGCTTTTCGCTTTCCTCTTCGCTCCGGGGCGATGTCTCTAACCTACCAGACGATTTCCTGCCCGCCTAATCCGTTGTCCCGAAGAATCGAGATCCGGAAATGGACGGAATGGATCGTTCAGCAAGCCCCAAACCACCCGTCCACAGAGCGCACTGAGCCCCTGCGAAACTTGCGGTTTGAGTTCCAGCCCCGGCGCGGCCTCCGCGCTGCGTAGCGAGCGGAGTCCGTCTGCCCGGCGGGCTGACCTCGAGAACATTACACGCCCGCCAGGGTGGGTTCAACCTCGTCGGCGGTGACCGCGCCCACACAGCCGTCTCCGTCGTCGCCACCAGCGCCGACGCTAGATTCGGAGCGTGACAGCGCCCGCCACGCCCGTCGTCGTCCGCCCTGCCGCGCCGTCGGAGTCCGCCGAGGTCGCATGGCTCGCCGCCATGACGTTCCCCCTCGCGTGCCCGCCGGGCACGGCCACAGACGAGATGGCGCGCCACATCGCCACGCACCTGGCGCCAGCAGACTTCGCGGCGTGGGTGGCGAGCCCCGACCACGCCCTGCTCGTCGCGAAGCGCGGCGACGAGCTCCTCGGCTACGCGCTCCTCCACCTCGGCGAGCCGGAAGGGTCGGACGAGCGACGGGTCCTCGCCGCCGTGACCGGAGGCGAAGGGCCGTCCGTGGAGCTCTCCAAGATCTACGTGCACCCGTTCGCGCTCGGCAGCGGTACGTCGTCCGACCTCATGCGCGGGGCGATCGCCGCGGCGCACGACCTGTCCGCGGCCCACGGTCACCCCGCTTCCCTGCCCCTGTGGCTGGGGACCAACGGTGGCAACGAGCGCGCCCAGGCGTTCTACCGCAAGCACGGCTTCGCCGTCGTCGGCACGCGGTCCTACGACGTCGGCGGGCACGTGCACGACGACGTCGTCATGCTGCACCGCGGATGAACGGACCGCGGGGCCGGCGCGTGCGCCGGCCCCGCAGCCGTCAGGCCCGTCGGGGGGACGGGCCGGCGCTCAGCGCGAGGAGAACGCGGCGTCGAACGCCGCCGAGGGCGGGTCGAACGCGAGCCGGCGCACGAGCTCGAGCGCCTCGGGAGCACCGACGAGGCGGTCCATGCCCGCGTCCTCCCACTCGACCGAGATGGGCCCGTCGTAGCCGATGGTGTTGAGCATGCGGAAGGCGTCCTCCCAGGGCACGTCGCCGTGGCCCGTCGAGATGAAGTCCCAGCCGCGACGCGGGTCTGCCCACGGCAGGTGCGAGGACAGGCGGCCGTTGCGGCCGTTGCCCATGCGCTTCTTCGTGTCCTTGCAGTCGACGTGGTAGATGCGGTCCTTGAAGT
The DNA here is from genome assembly GCA_966249365.1 of uncultured Xylanimonas sp. Taxonomy (GTDB): domain Bacteria; phylum Actinomycetota; class Actinomycetes; order Actinomycetales; family Cellulomonadaceae; genus Xylanimonas. Next base: position 1,823 of record CBINDH010000017.1, read on the forward strand.
CCCACAGGAACGACACGGGGTCGAGGTCCTGCCAGACCATGTGCGACGGGTCCCAGTTGAGGCCGAACGCCTCGCGGTGCCCGATGGCCTCCAGGGTGCGCACCGTCGTCCAGTAGTCGTAGGCGATCTCGGACGGGTGGACCTCGTGCGCGAAGCGGACGCCCACCTCGTCGAAGACGTCGAGGATCGGGTTCCAGCGGTCGGCGAAGTCCTGGTACCCGGCCTCGACCATGGCCTCGGACGCCGGCGGGAACATCGCCACGTACTTCCAGATCGACGAGCCCGTGAAGCCGATGACCGTCTTGACGCCCAGCCTGGCGGCGAGCCGTGCGGTGTTCTTCATCTCCTCGGCGGCGCGCTGCCGCACGCCTTCGGGATCGCCGTCGCCCCAGACGACGTCGGGGAGGATGTCGCGGTGGCGCTGGTCGATGGGGTCGTCGCAGACGGCCTGGCCCTTGAGATGGTTCGAGATGGCCCAGACCTTGAGGCCGTACTTCTCGAGCAGGGCGAGGCGCCCGGCGACGTACTCGTCGTCGTCCCAGCGCCACGGGTCGAGGTGGTCGCCCCAGCAGGCGAGCTCGAGGCCGTCGTAGCCCCAGCCGGACGCGAGCCGTGCGACCTCCTCGAGCGGGAGGTCGGCCCACTGGCCGGTGAACAGCGTGATCGGGCGTGGCATGGCGGTTCCTTTCAGTCCGGCTCGGACAGGTCGACCCAGCGGCCGCGCTCGGCCGCGCTGCGCTCGACGGCGTCGAGGACGCGCTGCACGGCGAGCCCGTCGGCGAACGACGGCTCCGGCTGCCGGCCCGCCGCCAGGTCGCCGACGAGGTCGACGACCTGGTGGGTGAACGCGTGCTCGTACCCGAGCCCGTGCCCCGCGGGCCACCAGTGGCCGCCGTACGGGTGCGAGGGCTCGGTGACGACGATGCGCCGGAAGCCGGCCGTCGCCGCGTCGTCGGAGGCGTCGAAGTAGTGCAGGACGTTCATGTCCTCGAAGTCGAACGCGACCGACCCCGCGGAGCCGTTGATCTCGAGCCGGATCGCGTTCTTGCGGCCCCACGCGAAGCGCGTCGCCTCGAACGAGGCGAGCCCGCCGCCCGAGAGCCGACCCATGAAGACGGCCGCGTCGTCGACGGTGACGGGGCCGGTGCCCTCCCCGGCCAGGCCGCCGAGCGAGCTCAGCGACACGGGGACGGGCCGCTCGCGCACGAAGGTCTCGAGCATCCCGTTGACCCCGACGAGGCGCTCCCCCGTGATGAACTGCGCGAGGTCGACCACATGGGCGCCGATGTCGCCGAGCGACCCCGACCCGGCCTTGGACTTGTCGAGCCGCCACGACAGCGGCACGTTCGGGTCGGCGATCCAGTCCTGCAGGTACTGCGCGCGGACGTGCCGCACCTGCCCGATGCGGCCTTCCTCGACCAGACGCCGCGCGAGCTGGATCGCCGGGACGCGGCGGTACGTGAAGCCCACCATCGCGAGGACGCCGTGCTGGGAGGCGGTGGCCGCCGCGGCGACCATCGCCTCCGCCTCGGTCACGGAGTTCGCCAGCGGCTTCTCGCACAGGACGTGCTTGCCGGCCTCGAGCGCCGCGATGGCGATCTCGGCGTGCGTGTCACCCGGCGTGCACACGTCGACCAGGTCGACGTCGTCGCGCGTGAGGAGCTCACGCCACGACGTCGTCGACGACTCCCAGCCGAGCCGGTCCGCCGCGGCCGCCACGGCGTTCGCGTCGCGGCCCGCGACGACCCGCATGCGGGGGCTGAGCGGGAGGTCGAAGAACCTCGGAGCCGTGCGCCACGCGTGGGAGTGCGCCGCCCCCATGAAGGCGTACCCCACCATCCCGACGCCGAGGTCGGGACCGCTCACGACCTGAACCCGATCGACATGAACTCGTCGACGTTGTCCGCGGTGACCACCGGCGCGTAGAGCTGGATGGTGCGCGGCACGCCGAGCGACGCCAGGTCGCCGATCGTCTTGTTCTGCGCGATGAGCCGGGCGAGCTTGATGCCGTCGGCCGCCTGCGTGGACGGGTAGATGACGGTCGCCTCGAGGACGCTGTCGCCGGCCTTGATGTGCTCCATGACGTTGATCGAGCCGGCGCCGCCCACCATGAAGAACTCGTCGCGGCCGGCGTTCTCGATGGCCTGCAGCACGCCGACACCCTGGTCGTCGTCGTGGTTCCAGACGGCGGTGAGCTCGGGGGCGGCCTGGAGCAGGTTGGTCGCGGCGGCCTCGCCGCCCTGGACGGTGAAGTCGGCGGCGACGCGGTTGTCGACCTCCTGGCCGCAGTCGGCGAGCGCGTCGGCGAAGCCCTTGCTGCGGTCCTGCGTGAGCGGGAGCGAGTCGATGCCGGCGATCTCGCCGATCACGGCGTTCGGGTCGTCACCGACCTTCTCGCAGATGTAGGTGCCGGCCGAGACGCCCATGCCGTAGTTGTCGCCGAGGATCGTGGCGCGCGCGGCGAACGGGCTGGAGAACTCGCGGTCGACGTTGACGACGGGGATCCCGGCCTCCATGGCCTGCGTCGCGACGTCGGTGAGCGCGGCGCCGTCGAACGGGAGCAGCACGATCGCGTCGACGCCGTCGTTGATGAAGCCCTGGATCTGGCTGATCTGCACGTTGACGTCGTTGGTGCCCTCGGCGACGCGCAGCTCGACGTCGTCGTACTTGTCGGCCTCCGCCTGCGCGGCGGAGGTGATCGCACCCATCCAGCCGTGGTCGGCCGCGGGTGCGGAGAAGCCGATGACGACCTGGTCGCCCGGCTCGTCGTTGTCGGAACCGGTGACCGGGGCGTCGGTGTTGGCGCCGTCGTCGGTCTCCTCGGGCTCGTTGCTGGTGCACGCGGCGACCAGGAGGACGGCCGTGGCGGCCGCCAGGCCGCCGGCCACGAGCCGGCGGCGCTGCGTGGTTGCGGACATGAGATCTCGTTTGATCGGTGTGGGGAGGGGTCAGCTGCCCGCGGAGCCCTCGCGGGCGGCGAAGCGCTGTTGGAGCAGGACGGCGACGACGATGATCGCGCCCTTGGCGACCTGCTGGACCGAGCTGTCGATGTTGTGGATGAGGAAGACGTGGGGGAGCGTGAGGAAGCTGAGGACGCCCCGGACGGTGCCGACGCGGGTGCCGCGCCCGCCCGCGAGCAGCGTCCCGCCGACGACGACGGCCGCGATGGCGTCGAGCTCGAGGAGAGTGCCGTGCGTCGACGAGCCCGCTCCGGTGCGGGCCAGCATCATGACCGCGCCGACCCCGGCGGCGAGCCCGGAGAGCGCGTAGACGTACACGGTGTGCCGCCGCACCCGGATGCCCGCGAGGCGCGCGGCCTCGAGGTTGCCGCCGACGGCGACGGTGCGGCGACCGAACGTCGTGCGGGCCAGCAGGAACCAGCCCACGACGGCGACGGCGGCGAAGATCCACACGATCTTCGGCACGCCGAGCAGGTTGCCCTGGAACGTGGTCTCGAACGACGGCACGTCGACGAGCTGGGTGCGGCGGTTGGCGATGAGCTCGGCCAGCCCGCGCGCGGCGACCAGCATGGCCAGCGTCGCGATGAACGGCACCACCCGCCCGTAGGCGACGAGCAGGCCGTTGATCACGCCTGCCCCGAGCCCCACCGCGAGCGCGCAGCCGACCATGACGACCCAGCCGACGTCGTTCGCGAGCGACTGCGTGGCCAGCGTGGAGGCCCACACGGACGCGAGGCCCAGCACCGAGCCGACCGACAGGTCGATGCCGCCGCTCGTGATGACGAAGGTCTGGCCGACGCTCACGACGCCGAGGACCGCGGCGAGGCCGAGCACGACGAGGAGGTTCTGCACGGTCGCGAACCGCTCCCCGGCGGTGACCCACCCGACGACGCCCAGCAGCAGCAGGGCGACCACGAGGCCACCGGTCCGTGCACCGCCGGAGGCGACGAGGCGTCTCAGCGTGCCTCGGCTCCCGGTCTCCACCTGCTCGCTCACGCGACACTCCCTTCCATGACGAGGTCGAGCACGCGGTGCTCGTCGATGTCGGACGCCGGTGCCTCCTGCACGACTCGGCCCTCGGAGACGACCAGGACGCGGTCGGCGAGCCCGAGCACCTCGGGGATCTCGCTCGAGACGACGACGACCGCCGTACCGGCGTCCGCGAGCCTGCGGACGAGCCCGTAGATCTCGGACCGCGCCCCGACGTCGACGCCGCGTGTGGGCTCGTCGAGCAGCAGGACCTTGCAGCCGTGCACGAGCCATCGCGCGAGCAGCGCCTTCTGCTGGTTGCCGCCCGACAGCGTGCGGGCCTCGCGCTCGACCTGCCGGGGGCGCAGGTCGAGCGCGTCGACCTGTTCGCGGGCCGCGCCGCGCTCGGCGCGCTCGTCGAGCACGCCGCTGCGGGCGAACCGGGCGAACGTCGAGAGCGTGATGTTGCGGTACACCGGTTCGCCGAGCAGCAGGCCCTGGCTCTTGCGCTCCTCGGGAGCGAGCCCGATGCCGGCCGCGACCGCGGCGTCGACCTTGCCGGGCCGCACGACGCGGCCGTCGACCACGACCTGGCCGGCCGTGGACCGGCGCGCGCCGTAGATCGTCTCGAGGATCTCGGACCGCCCGGAGCCGACGAGCCCGGCGAGGCCGACGATCTCCCCGGCCCGCACCTGCAGGCTCACGTCGGCGAAGGTCGGCCCGAGCGAGAGGTTCTCGACGTCGAGCACCACGGGGGCGTCGTCGGGGACGCCGGGGCGTGCCGGGAAGGCGTACTCGACCGAGCGGCCGGTCATGAGCTGGATGAGCTCGCGGGTGGGTGTCGTCGCTGGGAGGTTGCGGCCGACCGTGCGTCCGTCCTTGAGGACGGTGATGCGGTCGCCGACACGCCGGATCTCTTCGAGACGGTGGGAGATGTACACGACGGCGACACCCTGCGCGGTGAGCTCCCGCACGATGCGGAAGAGGTTCTCGACCTCCTCCGCGCCGAGGACGGCCGACGGCTCGTCCATGACGATGACGCGCGCGTCATGCGACAGGGCGCGGGCCATCGAGACGATCTGCTTGCCCGCCGCGGACAGGCGCGCGACCTCCCAGTAGGGGCGGATCTCGGAGTGGCCGAGCCGGCCGAGCAGCTCCTGCGTGCGGCGGGCCGCCTCGCGGCGTCGGGAGATACCGCCGCTCGCGATCTCGTGGCCGAGGAAGACGTTCTCGGCGACGGTGAGGCCGTCGACGACGTCGAGCTCCTGGTAGATGGTCGCGATGCCGTGCCGCAGCGCGGCGACGGGCTGGGTGATCGTGACGGGTTCGCCGTCGAGCGTGATCTCGCCCTCGGTGGGCTGGTGGGCGCCCGCGAGGATCTTGATGAGGGTCGACTTGCCGGCGCCGTTCTGCCCGAGGAGGCAGTGCACCTCTCCTGCCGCGACGTCGAGGTCGACGCCGTCGAGCGCGCGTGCGCCCGGGAAGACCTTGACGATGCCTCGCATCGTCAGGAGCGGGGTGTGACCTCCGTCACTCGCCATGCGGTTGAAACTACGAGTGCTTTTGACATCTGTCAATCAAAAGTCCGTCGTTACTCGCCCGTGATTGACTAGTTCCATGGTCGAAGTCGCCAAGGCTCGCACCCCGGGTGCGGGCGCCCTGTTCCAGCTCCTGCGCGACGGGCGCCCCCGCACCCGCGCCGACCTGGCCGCGGAGACGGGCCAGGCACGGTCCACGATCGCGGGCCGCATCGACGCGCTGCTCGCCGCGGGGCTCGTCGCCCCTGCCGGCGAGGCCACCTCGACCGGAGGGCGCCCTCCGACCACCTTCGCGTTCGACCCCACCTACCGCGTCGTGCTCGGCGTCGACCTCGGAGCCACCCACGCGCGCCTCGCCGTGACGGACCTCGCCTCGCGCGTGCTCGGGACGCACGACGCGCCCCTCGCGATCTCCGACGGGCCGCAACCGGTGCTCGACTGGGTCGTCGAGGCCGGGCTCAAGCTCCTCAGCGACGCCGGCCACGGGCTCGACGACCTCGCCGGCGTCGGCGTCGGGCTGCCCGGACCGGTCGAGCACCGCACCGGGCACCCCAACAACCCGCCGATCATGCCCGGCTGGGACGACGCCGACGTGCCCGGGCTGCTGCGGCGCCGCCTGGGCGTCCCCGTGCTCGTCGACAACGACGTCAACATCATGGCCCTGGGCGAGCACCGCACCGCGTGGCCCGACGTCGCCGACCTGCTGTTCGTCAAGGTCGCCACCGGCATCGGGGCGGGGATCATCGCCGACGGGCTCCTGATGCGCGGCGCGCAAGGCGCAGCCGGCGACCTCGGCCACGTCGCGCTGCCCGGTGCCGAGCACGTGCCCTGCCGGTGCGGCAACCTCGGCTGCCTCGAGGCCGTCGCCTCGGCCCAGGCCGTCGCCGGCCGGCTGCGTGCCGCCGGCGCCCGGACCCGCCGCGGCGCCGACGTCGTCGAGCTCGTCCGCGCGGGCGACGTCGCCGCGGCCCAGGCCGTGCGGCAGGCCGGGCGGGACATCGGCGCCGTGCTCGCCGCGTGCGTGAGCCTGCTCAACCCGTCGGTCATCGTCATCGGCGGGGTGCTCGCCGACGCGGGCGAGCACCTCGTGGCGGGCATCCGCGAGGTCGTCTACCGGCGGTCGCTGCCGCTCGCCACCCAGCACCTGCGCATCGTCACCGCACGCACCGGCGCCGACGCCGGCGTGCTCGGCGCGAGCGCCATGGCGGTCGACCACGTGCTCTCACCCGCGGCGATCGAGGCACGCATCGGGGGCTGAGCGATCAGCCGGCGAGCTCGTCGGCGATCGCGCGCACGTCCGCCGCGAGCGCCGGTAGCTCGGCGCCCAGGGTGTCGTCCACGCGCACCGTGACCGCGAGCCGCCCCGCGTACGAGAGTGCGGTGAAGTACACGGGCACGTTCCCGACGCCCGGCCCGACCGGGACGATCCCCGTGACCGGCACCCCGGCCAGCGCGAGGCGCTCCGACGGCCCGCGCAGGTTGCTCACCACCGTGTTGATGACGCGCTGGCGCTCGAGCGCGCGGCGGTAGTCCACGTGCTCCGCCAGGAACGCGAAGACGTGCGCGAGCAACGGGGCCGACTCGCCCGACGCGAACCGGCGGCGCCGGCGGGTCATCGCCGCCGTGCGGCGCAGCCGCTCCATCGCCCCGGTCCCCGGGCTCACGGGCACCGGGACGCGCAGGACGCCGGTGCGGGCGCGCCGGTCGGCGTCGCCGGGGCGCACCCGGGAGACGGGCACGCTGCACACCAGCCGGTCGGTCGACTCGGCGCGGCCCGCGAGCAGGCGGGCGATGGCGCCGGTTCCCGCCACGAGCAGGACGTCGTTGACGGTCGCGCCGTGCCGCCGCGCGGCCGCCCGGACGCGTGCCAGGTCGAGGTCGACCACCGCGAGGCGGAAGCCGGGCCCGATGGGCCGCATGAGCGACGTGAGCCGTGCCGGCCTGCCGAGCCCCGCGGCGATCTCGGCCGCACCGGCCAGCACGGAGCGCCCAGCCCGGAGCACCCGGCGCACGGGCGTCGCCCGCACCACGGCTCCCGGCTCCGCAGGCAGGGGCGCCATCCCGAGCAGCGCCGCGGCGGTCGCGAGCACGCCCGTCCCATCGGTCAGCACGTGGTGCAGGGTGAGCACGACGGCGTCCCGGCCCGTCGCGGTGACCAGCCGCGTGACGCGCCACGGCGGGGCCGAGCCCAGGTCCCACGGCTCCCGGATGACGCGCACCGCGGCGGCCAGCAGGTCGTCCTCGTCACCCGAGCCGGCGTCGAGCGTGCGGACGTGGTCGACGGCGTCGACCACCACGGGGTCCCAGCGCGGCCGACCGTCGGCGGGCCGGAGCACACGGCACGACCAACGCGGCACGGCGGGCAGGTTCTCGCGCAGCACCTCCGCGAGCGCTGACTCCGACGGCGCCTCGCCGTCGAGCCGCAGGACGACGCCGATCGTGCGCGCGTCCGGGCCGACGTCGACGGCCAGCTCGCCGCGCTCCGTCGCCGTCAGGAGCCTCGGGTCACCCCGCCGCGACGCCCGCGCCATCGCCCGCGTCCAGCGCCGTCGGACCACCCTCGAGCAGCCGCACGAACCCCGCCTCGTCGAGCACCGGCACCCCGAGCTCCTCGGCCTTGGCGGCCTTCGACCCGGCGTTCTCCCCGACCACGACGAAGTCGGTCCGCTTCGACACCGAGCCCGCGGACTTGCCGCCCGCCGCGATGATCGCCTCCTTGGCGCCGTCGCGCGTGAAGCCCTCGAGCGAACCGGTGACCACGACCGTCAGCCCGGCCAGCGGACCCTCCGGCGCGCGGCCTTCCGCCGCCTGCTCCGCCATGGCCGCGGGGCCCGGGTGTCCCGGGGTCGCGAACCGGACGCCGGCGGCGAGCCAGGTGCCCACGATGTCGCGGTGCCACTCCTCGTCGAACCACTCGGCGATCGCCGCCGCGATCACCGGACCGACGCCGTCGACGGCGGCGAGCGCGGTGAGGTCGGCGCCGTCGTCCGTGAGGCGGGTCCACGCGGGGTTCTCCGCGGTGGGCGGCGCCCACCCCACCGCCGACGCGATCTGCTGGACGGAGCCGAACCAGTCCGCGAGCGCGCGCGCCGCGACCGGGCCGACGTGGCGGATGTTGAGGGCGACCAGCTGGCGCCACAGGTCCTTCGTCTTTGCACGCTCGAGCTCGTCGAGGAGCACCTGCGCCGACTTGGCCGGTCCGTAGACCGGGTAGTCCTTGCGGACGCCCGCCTTGCGCCGCTCGGCCGGCGTCATCGACTCGGTGCCCGGTGGGTAGGTGCGCTCCACGAGACGCTGGAACGGCCGGACGACCTTCGCGGTGAAGGTCGCGCCGTCGGCCGTCGGCAGCTCCGCGGACTCGCCCACGCCGTCGTACGGACGCGGCAGGCCCGTCTCCGGGTCACGGACGACGACGCGGATCGGGAGCAGCTCGTCGACGGTGAGGCTGAACAGGCCCGCCTCGGTGTCCAGCGGCGGGTCGGCGGGCTCGAGCGGCTGCGTGAGCGCGGCCGCGGCGACCTCTCCCAGCCCTTCGACGTCGAGGGCGCCGCGCGAGCCGATGTGCTCGACGCGGCCGCGCACCTGCGCCGGGCAGGAGCGCGCGTTGGGGCAGCGCAGGTCGACGTCGCCCTCCTTCATGGGCCGCAGCTCGGTGCCGCACTCGGGGCAGTGCTCCGGCATGACGAAGTCGTGGCGCGGGTACCCGTCGTCGGCGGCCGCCGGGACGGGACCCAGGATCTCCGGGATGACGTCGCCCGCCTTGCGGAGCACGACCATGTCGCCGACGCGCACGCCCTTGGCGCGCACCACGTCCTGGTTGTGCAGCGTCGCCTGGCGCACGGTGGACCCGGCGACGTGCACGGGCTCCATGACCGCGTACGGCGTCGCCCGCCCGGTGCGGCCGATACCGATCTGGATGGCGAGCAGGCGGGTGTTGACCTCCTCGGGCGGGTACTTGTACGCGATCGCCCAGCGCGGCACGCTGCTCGTCGCGCCGAGGCGCTGCTGGTCGGCGAGGGCGTCGACCTTGACGACGATGCCGTCGAGCTCGTGCTCGATGTCGTGGCGGTGCGCGGCGAACCACTCGATCATCTCGACGGCGCCGTCGATGCCCTCCACGACGCGGTTGTGCGGCGAGACCGGCAGGCCCCACTCGGCGAAGTGGCGGTAGGCGTCCGACTGCCGTGCGAGCTCGGCGTGCTCGCCGGCCTCCCACTGCAGCGCCCCGATGCCGTGGACGTACAGGCGCAGCGACTCGACGCGCGCGCGGCCCGCCTCGAGCTCGAGGCCCGACTTCTTGTCGATCTGCTGGCGCAGGCCGCCCGAGGCCGCGTTGCGGGCGTTCGCGAACGTCGGGAAGCGGTTGGTCGCGGCGAGACGTGCGGCGTCCTCGTCGAAGGCGCGCGACCCGGCTCGCCCGGCCTGCTTGGCGCGCGCCTCCTCGACGGCGCGGGCGCGCAGCTCGACCTGGAGCTGGTTGAGCCGCTCGAACTCCGCCGTCGGGATGAAGACCTCGCCGCGCACCTCGACCAGGGCGGGGTGACCCTCCCCCGCGAGCTGCTGCGGGATGTCGGCGATCCGCAGCGCGTTGACCGTGACGTCCTCGCCCTCGCGGCCGTCGCCGCGGGTGGCCGCCCGGACCAGGCGCCCGGACTCATAGAGCAGCGCGATGGCCAGCCCGTCGATCTTCACCTCGGAGAGGTAGCCGACGTCGGTCGCCCCGAGGTCGCGGGCCACGCGCGCGTCCCACTCGCGCAGCTCGTCGACCGAGAAGACGTTGCCGAGCGAGAGCATCCGCTCGACGTGCTGGACGGTGGTGAACCCCGACGCGACGGCGCCGCCGACGACCTGCGTCGGCGACTCGGGCGTCGCCAGCGCCGGGTGGGCGGCCTCCAGCTCGCGCAGCTCGTTCATCCGCGCGTCGAACTCGGCGTCCGACACGATCGGCGAGTCCAGCTCGTAGTAGGCACGCCGGTCGGCCTCGACCAGGTCGCGCAGCTCCGCCCAGCGGCGCTGCGCCGCCTGCTCGTCGAGCTCGGCAGCACTCAGGCCCGTCGTCGTCACGCTCGAAGGATCGGTCACAGGTCCATCTTGGCGGACGGCGGTGACATGCGTCGGCCGCCCCGGCCAGGAGCCTCAGGCCGTCGTCGCGTCGCTCGCGAGCGCCCGTTCCCCGATCAGCTGCACCTGGGCCTGCATCTGCTGCGCGACCTCGCTCGGCTCGATCGTCGTGTCGGTGACGACGGCGAGCCGCGAGCCGTCGTCGGCGGTGCGCACGAACAGCAGGCCGCCGTCGTACTCCACGAGGATCTGGCGGACGGCCTCGCTCTGGCCGAACGTCCGGCTCATGCCGAGCCCGAGCGCGACGAGGCCCGCGCACGCGGCCGCGACCCGGTCGGCGTCGTCGGCCGAGGTGTGCTCGGTGCGCGCCCGGGGCAGGCCGTCGGAGGTGAGCACGACGACGTGCTGCACGCCGTGGACGCCGCTGACGAGACTGAGCATCCAGTCGGTGCCGGTCAGGGTGGGGTCGGTCTCGGTCGTCATCGGTCCTCCACATCGCCGCGGGCGGCGCCGCGCGGTTCATCGCTCGATCTCTGGACGTCGTCGCCCGGGCCCGACGGGCCGGCGTCGAAGAATGTACCCATCCACGCACCCGCCGCCTAGGCGCCCCGCGCGGCGACGAGGCCGCCGGGCCAACACCGTCCGCCACCGTCGTCTGGGCGAACCCGTCTTGCCCACGCACATGTGCGCTGACCTGGGCAGACGGGAATGTACGCGGTGTGTCTACCACACCGGGGCGCGCCGACGAAAGGTCAGACCGCGGGTGGCAGGACGCGACGAGGCCCGGCAGCGAGGTACGCTGCCGGGCCTGTCAGGGCGTCCGGGCCACGATCCGGACGCCCGCGCCTGGCTCGGGGGCCGGCGCAGTGCGAGCGGGGCCACGATCCCGCTCGCACGGTGCCCGCCTCTGGGGCCACGATCCCAGAGGCGGGCTGCACCCCGTGCGGGGTGCGCACCCGGGCCACGAACCGGGTGCTGTCCACCGCCTGCGCCCGGAGGAGTGGGCGGGCGGCGAAGGCCTTACGCGCTGACGCGGGCCGGGTTCATGTCCAGGTACTCGACGCCCGCGAGGCGCTGGTTCCGGACCTCCTCCTGCGAGATGCCGTAGAACGCCGCGACCATGATGTCCTTCATGTCCTGCAGCATCGGCAGGCGCGGGTTCGCCGGGGCGCACTGGTCCTCGTAGGCGCGCATCGCCAGGGCGTCGAGCCCGCCGATGTACTCCTGCTCGGAGACGCCCTGCGCCTGGAACGACGGCTCGACACCGATGCGGGTGGCGAGGTCGCGGCACGCGTTGGCGTACGCCTCGACGGCCTCCTCGGGCGTCGAGGCCGGCAGGCCCAGGTGCTTCGCGATGACCTGGAAGCGCTCCGGGGCGACGTACTTCTCCGCCTTCGGCCAGCCGGTGACCTTGCCCGGGACGAGGCCGTTGTAGCGGATCGCGTAGGGCAGGAACATCGCGTTGGTGCGGCCGTGGATGAGCTTGTGCGTCGCGCCGACGGTGTGCGACATGGCGTGCACGATGCCGAGGAACGCGTTGCCGAACGCCATGCCGGCGATCGTCGCGGCGTTGTGCATCTTCTCGCGCGCCTCGAGGTCACCGGTCAGAGCCGACTTCTCGATGTTCTCGAAGACGAGCTTGATGGCGTGCAGCGCCAGGCCGTCGGTGAAGTCGTTGGCGTAGACGGAGACGAACGCCTCGGTGGCGTGCGTCAGGGCGTCCATGCCCGAGTCGACGGCGAGCTTGGCCGGCATCGACTGCGTCAGCACCGGGTCGACGATCGCGACCGACGGGGTCAGCGCGTAGTCGGCGAGCGGGTACTTGTAGCCGGTCTTGTGGTCGGAGATGACCGCGAACGGCGTGACCTCGGCGCCCGTGCCCGACGAGGTCGGGATGCACACGAGCTGGGCGAGCTTGCCGAGCGTCGGGTACTGGAAGGCGCGCTTGCGGACGTCGAAGAACTTCTCGCGCAGGTCGGCGAAGTCGAGCTCGGGGTGCTCGTACTTGAGCCACATGACCTTCGAGGCGTCCATCGGCGAGCCACCGCCGATGGCGATGATCGTGTCAGGGCGGTGGTCGCGCATGAGCTGCGCACCGCGCTCGACCGTCTCGACGCTCGGCTCGGGCTCGACGGTGTCGATGATCTGCACGGCGACCGGGTTGTCCCGGCGGTGCAGGACGTCGAGCACCTTGTCGACGATGCCGATCTCGGGCGACGCCATGACGCGGTCGGTGACGATGGTGACGCGCTCGACGCCACGCATGTCGGCCAGGTACTGGATCGAGTTCGGCTCGAAGTACGTCTTCGGCGGGACCTTGAACCACTGCATGTTGTTGTTCCGCCTTGCCACGCGCTTGACGTTGATCAGGTTGACCGCCGACACGTTGTTCGACACCGAGTTGGCGCCGTACGAGCCGCAGCCGAGCGTGAGCGACGGGATCAGGGCGTTGTAGATGTCGCCGATGCCGCCGAGTGCCGACGGCTGGTTCCACAGGATGCGGACGGCCTTGACGCGGCGGCCGAACTCCTCGGACAGCGACTTGTCGAGCGTGTGGATCGCGGCCGAGTGGCCGAGACCGTCGAACTCCACCATCTGCTCGGCCAGGCGGATGCCCTCCTCGGTGCTGTGCGCGCGCAGCACGGCCAGCAGCGGCGAGAGCTTCTCGCGCGACAGCGGCTCCTGCGGGCCGACGCCCGAGATCTCCGCGAGGAGGATCGAGGTGTCGGCGGGCACGGTGAAGCCAGCCTGCTCGGCGAGCCAGACGGCGGACTTGCCGACGACGGCCGCGTTGAGCTTCGCGCCCGCGCAGTTCTCCGAGTTCGCGGTGACCCCGAAGAAGTACTCCTCGAGCTTCGCCTTCTCCTCGGCGTCGACGACGTAGGCGTGCATGCGGCGGAACTCCGCGAGCGCCTCGTCGTAGATCTCGGTGTCGAGGATGACGGCCTGCTCGGAGGCGCAGACCACGCCGTTGTCGAAGCCCTTGGACAGGACGATGTCGTTGACCGCGCGCCCGAGCTTGGCGTCCTTGGCGACGTACGCGGGGACGTTGCCGGCGCCGACGCCGAGCGCGGGCTTGCCGGTCGAGTAGGCGGCGCGGACCATCGCGTTGCCGCCGGTGGCGAGCACGAGCGAGACGCCCGGGTGGTTCATGAGCTCGGACGTGGCCTGGATCGAGGGGTGCTCGATCCACTGGACGCAGTCCTTGGGGGCGCCGGCCGCGATGGCGGCGTCGCGCACGATCTTGGCGGCGGCGATCGAGCACTGCTGGGCGCTCGGGTGGAAGCCGAAGATGATCGGGTTGCGGGTCTTGATGGCCATGAGGGCCTTGAAGATCGCGGTCGACGTCGGGTTGGTGACGGGGGTGACGCCGGCGATGACGCCGACGGGCTCGGCGATCTCGACGATGCCGCGCAGGTCGTCGCGGCCGATGACGCCGACGGTCTTCATCTTGGCCATCGAGTGCGTGACGTGCTCGCACGCGAAGATGTTCTTGGTGGCCTTGTCCTCGAAGATGCCGCGGCCGGTCTCCTCGACGGCGAGCTTGGCGAGGGTGCCGTGCTCGTGCAGCGCGGCGATCGAGGCCTTCTTGACGATGTGGTCGATCTGCTCCTGGGTGAAGTTCGCGTAGGCGTCGAGCGCCTTGAGGCCGCGCTGGACGAGGTCGTTGACCTCGGCGGCGGCGTCGTGCACGGGGGCGGCGGCCACGGCGGCGGTGCTCGCCTCGGCCGGCTTCGCCTTCTTGGTGGTGCTCACGGGTTTCTCCTCCTGGCGGGACCTGGTGAGGCCCTGTCGTCCCTTGCTTGTGAATACTTTCACATGTGTGGTCTGACCACAAGTCCACCGTGGCGTAGGACGCACGCCGGTCAGGCGGGATCTGTCAGGCGAGCCTCGGAAGCCGAGGCGCGGTGCATCGACTCTCGCCCGGGCGGCCGCCGTCAGCGGCCAGACGGCGGGCGGTGCACGGCGCGGCGGCGCCCCGGGGCGGTCAGCGCAGCACGCGCCACCCGGCGGCCTCGGCCTCCCGGGCCATCCGGGCGTCGTCCCCCACCACGACACCGGTGCCCACCAGACGCAGCAGCGGCAGGTCGCTCGGGTGGTCCCCGTACGCGACGGCGTCGGCGGCGTCGACACCCCAGTGCCCCAGCAGCGAGGCCGCACGCTCCACCTTGACGGCGTCGACGACGGGGACGTCGACCTCGCCCGTGACGGTCCCGCCCGCGACGACGAGCCGCGTGCACTCGACGCGGTCCACCCCGACGGCGTCGGCGAGCGGCTCGACGACCACCTCGCACGAGCCGGAGACCAGGACGACGCGGCCGCCACGACGGCGCACCTCGCGCAGCTCGGCCGCCACCGACGCGCGCACGACACCGGGCAGCGTGGCCCGCACCCACGCGTCGCCGAGCGACCGCAGCGCCGTGTAGTCCTCCCCCGCGAACTGACGGTGGTACTCGCGGTTCGTGCGCATGCGCGTCGGGTCGGCGGCGTCGAGCGCCACGAGCCGCCGGGCGCGCTCGCCGAACTCGTGCTCGAGCCCGCGGGCGCGCAGGTAGTGACGCAGGAAGAGCGCCATCGTGTTGGCCGCGACGAGCGTGTCGTCGAGGTCCACGAACGCGACGGCGGGAGATGCGGTCACGGCGCGCAACCTACCGGCGCGCCGCAGCCCCCGCACCGGGGGTCACGACCCGATCCGGGCCAGCGCGCGCCCGACGCGCGCCGCGGCCTCGGCCGGCCACGAGCGCAGCCAGAGCCGGTGCACCGGGACCTGGTCGTCGGGCAGGCCCGGCAGGGCGCCCTGGTCGGCGTCGACGTGGGCCCGCGCCGGGCGGGCC
>CBINDH010000018.1:0-17163 GCA_966249365.1 uncultured Xylanimonas sp.
TCAGGCCCGGCTCGACGGGCGTACCCGGATCCGTCGGCGTCGGCGTCGGCGTCGGGGTCGGCGTCGGGGTCGGCGTCGGGGTCGGGGTCGGCGTCGGGGTCGGCTGCAGGGTCCACGGCTGCAGAGCCGTCCCCGTCGCGGACGCGGACGCCGCGACCAGCATCGTCGCGCCCGTGACCGGGTCCTTCGCGCTGGTGACGTTGTTGTACGTGCCGTCGAGTGCGACGGCGGCAGGCTTGTCGAACGTCAGGGAGTCGAGAGAGGTCTCCTTGACGAGGATGTCGTCGAGCACCTCACTCTTGGTGTAGGCGACGCGCAGCGAGCGGGTCGGCTCGTCGATCTCCACGATCGGGCGAGTGCCGCGGGTGTCGACCTCGCGCAGAGGGTCCCACGAACCGCTCGGGCGCCGGACCAGGAGTGCGATGACGGTCTTGCCGGGGGTGTCGTACGACGTCTTCACCGCCGCGTACAGCGTGCCGTCGGAAGCGAGCGCCACGTTGACGTGGTCGCCCGACATCCCGGTACCGAGGCTCAGGGCGCTGCCCTGCGCGGGCTTCTCGTCGGACGTCCACGTCGCCGGGTTGGTGCCGTCGACGTGGGTGCGAAAGCCGAACAGGTCGGTGTTCTGGTTCGACCAGAGCACGCCGATGCGCCCTCCCGCGAGGCGCGTGACCAGGCCGATGTCATCGTCGGTCACCTGGTTCCCGACGACGACCGGCGCGGAGAAGGTCGTGTACGGGGAGTCGGCCCAGCGCGCCTCGATGGTCGTGCTCGTGTCGGAGACGAGCCACATGCGGCCGGTGGTGTCGACGTCGATCGTCGCGGTCTCGCTCCCGGGCAGCGAGACGACCGTCTCGGCAGGCCGTGACGCCCACGGCGCGTAGGTGTTCCCGTCGGCGCTGTACTCCAGCGAGACGAGCGACGTTTGGGGGCCGTGCAGCAGCACGTGCACGACGTCGCCGACCGGCTTCACGTCGGCGCGCACGTCCGTCCGCGACGCGACCTGCGCCATGGCGGTCCACGTGCCGGCCCCCGCGTCGTACCGCCAGACCCACGTCCCGGCGGGCGACGTGCTCGCCGAGGCGAGAACCGCCCACCACGTGTCGTGCGCGAACCACAGCTTCGACTGCGGCTTCTCTCCTGTGTTGCCGACGAGCGGGATCTCGGCGGCCGTCAGCGGTGCGACGGCCGCACGGCGAGGGCTTCGATCCGTGGCGCCGGGGGCCTGCTGCCAGCCGAGCGTGACGAGCCCCGGGTCCTTCCGGGGGGCGGCGACCTCGACGAAGTAGACCTGCCCTGCCACTGCCTCGAAGGTGACCGAGGACGTCGCGACGTCGCCGTCGTCGTCGTTGCTCGCCACGACCTCACCGTCGGCCGAGGCGAGACGCACGGTGAGCTCCGTGTCCATCTCGCTCCCCGCGGTCGTGAACGTGACCGGACCCGACGCGGGCGCGGTCCACGCCCACCACAGCGACTTCGCGACGTGACCCGGGGGCATAGGGCCCTTGTCGGCCTCGGGGAAGGTCGGTGCGACGGACTGTCCTACCGCGCCTTCCACGGCGCGAGCCTCCTGCGGGGTGTCACCGACGACGTCCGGGCGGACGGCGGAGACGGGCCCGGTGAGCTCCGCCGAACCGACGCTGAGCACGCCCACGGAGAGGACCGCGGCGAGGGCCACGGCAGCCCGGCGGCGTGCGACCGCTCTGGCGTGGGTTCGGATGGCATTCATGCGGTCGATCGAACCACTCGCAAGGGGCCTGGTGGACCCACTCTAGGGCGACTTCACCCCGGGTGGGACGGGGATTCACCCGAGCTCGTGACGGCCTGTGCCGCGATCAGCCCCGGGCGGCCACCGCGCGCCAGATCGCGGCGTGCTGAGCCGCGCTGCGCTCCCACGTGAACCTGGTCGCGCGTTCGTGGCCGCGCCGGACCAGCGCCTCGATGTCGCCGTCGTGGGACACGGCCCAGAGCAGGCCCCCGGCAAGGTTCGCGCCGTCGGGCTCCACGAGCACGCCGCCGTCGCCCACGACCTCGGGCAGCGAGCTGGTGCGTGCGGCGACCACCGGCACGCGAGCGGCCATCGCCTCGAGCGCGGGCAGACCGAAGCCCTCGTAGAGCGAGGGCACGACGACGGCTGCTGCGCCAGCGACGAGTCCGGGCATGTCGTCGGCGGGCAGGCGGCCGACGAGCCGCGTGCCGGGCAGTCGCCCGAACAGGGCGGTGCGCCGCGGGTGCGGCGGGCCGCTCATGACGAGCGTCAGGTCGGGGCGCGCCGAGTGCACCGCACGCCACGCCGCCGCGAGCCCGTCGAGGTTCTTGCGCTCCGACGCCCCGCCGGCGTGTAGCACGTAGGGGCCGTGGACGTCGAGCTGGTCGAGCCGCGTGCGCGGCAGCGGCCGCGCCGAGAGGTACACCGGGTCGACGCCGTTGTAGGCGACGGCGGGGCGCTCGACCAGCCCGAACACCTCGGCTGCCTCGTCGGCGCTGAACTCCGAGACGCACACGACGGCGGCGGCACGCCGCACCTCGGCGGCGGCCGCACGGACCGGCGCCGACTCGTCCTGGTACCGCCAGGCGGCGACGTCCTGCACGGTGACGACGTCGCGCGTCGGGTGCGGAGGGAGCTCGAGGCCGACGCGGTGGACGACGGCACCGCGCGGGTACACCGCCCGCCCGACCTCGCGACGCAGCGTCGGGCCCGCACCGGCGAGACGCCCGAGCGGGAGCCGGTGGCTGCCCGCGAGCGGGGAGCGCAGCGACCGGAACACCGCACGGTCGACGGTCCACGGGCCGCCCGCGGAGCCGGGGCCCGCGAGCGCGTCCGCGGCGCGGGCGGCAACTTCCTCCTGGTACACCTGGGCGCCCATGGGGACCTCGACCGCGGTGGTCGCGATCAGGAGCTGCGGCATGGGTTAGGGCCTCCCAGGGTGTGCCTCCGGCCATGGGGCGGTCGTCGGAGTGTGGCAAATGTAGGTGCCGTGAGCGCCCTGGGGCTCGCTGCGTCGGGTGATCGTGCGGGTGATCCTGCGGAGATCGGTGCCGAAGCGCTCCCGTGCGGCGGGCTGACGGGGGAGCATGCACGCATCGGGCACGCGGGGACAGGCGGAGGTGGGATGGCCGGACAGCGGGTGGCTCTCGTCGCGAGCTCGTTCGACCCGTACACGGGCGGCGTCGAGTCGCACGTGCGGCACGTCGCGCGTGTGCTCGCCGATCGTGGCAGGCACGTCGAGGTGTGGACCGTGGACCGCGGGGAGCGCCTCGGCACGCGCCGCGTCGACGGCGTCGTCGTGCGGTATCTGCCGACGCCGCAGCCTTCGCGCCGGCCCGGGGACATGGTCCGGTTCGCGCTCGCCGCTCCCCGCGCGGCGGCGGCGTGGCTGCGCGCGCACCGCGAGTTCCGGCCCGACGTCCTGCACGTGCAGTGCTTCGGGCCCAACGGGACCTGGGCGCTCGGGCTGCGCACCCTGACCCGCACGCCGATCGTGGTGAGCTCGCATGGCGAGACGTTCGCCGACGACCACGGGGTCTTCGACCACTCGTGGCTCCAGCGTGCGGCGCTGACGCGGGCGGTCCGCGCGGCGGGTGCCGTGACGGGCTGCTCGGGTGTGGTTGCCCAGGACCTGCGGCGGTTCGGGGTGTCGGATGCGGTCGTCGTCCCGAACGGTGTCGACCTCGCGCAGGCGGGGGTGCCCGAAGTCGTCGTCACCCACGCGGCAGCCCTCACACCCGCCGGAGCGCCCGTCCCCGGTGGGGTCGCCCTGGCGCCTGCGGAGGCACCGGCCGTGGGTGGGACCGAGCCGTCGCACGAGCCCGTGGTCGCCGCGGTCGGGCGAATAGAGCACGTCAAGGGGTTCGACCTCCTCGTCGAGGCCTTCGCGTCCTCGCCGCTGCGGAACCGGGCGCGCCTCCTCGTCGTCGGCGACGGGAGCGAGGCCGGGGCGCTGCGGCAGCGGGTGCAGGCGGCCGGACTCGGGGACCGCGTCGAGCTGCCCGGTCGGCTCGCCCCTGTCGATGTCGCGGCCCGTCTTGCGGCGGCCGACGTCGTCGTCGTCCCGAGCCGTGCGGACGCCGCACCGCTCGTGGTGCTGGAGGCGTGGCGTGCCGGCCGCCCCCTGGTGGCGACGGTCCGGGGCGGCCCGCCGGAGATCGTCACCGACGGCGTCGACGGCGTGCTCGTCGACCCCACGGACACGGACGCGCTGGCCGGAGCGGTGCTCGGCCTGCTCGACGACCCGGTGCTTGCCGGGCGGATCGCGGCCGCCGGACGCCGCCGGGTCGAGGACTTCACCTGGGAGCGCGTCGTCGACCGCTACGAGGCGCTCTACGCCGGCTTGCCCTGCTGAAGGTCGCGAACGCCGCCTGGGTCTCCCGGGGCCGACGCGGCACCCCGAGCAGCCAGGAAACGGCGAGCGTGACCGTGGCGACCAGAAGCAAGGACCCGACGACGTCGCTGGGCCGGTGCGCGTAGGTCACGACCGAGGCCGCCGCTGCGACGACCGACACGGCAAGCCCGGCCCACGCCGCCCGACGCCGGGTGGCCCACGGCCACAGCAGCCATGCGGCGGCGCACAGACCGGCCACCGCAGCGACGTTTCCACTGGGGAAGGTCTGTTCCGCGTAGCCGTAGTCGCCCAGGTTGGGGCGCACAAGCAGCGAGCGCAGCACCAACGCGATGCCGGTCCCCAGCGCGGTGACGAGCGCCGCGGCCCCGAGTTCGCGCCACGCTCGGCGTGCGACCGCCATCACCACGAGCACGGTCACGACCGCCGCGCACACGACGGGCAGCGCACGGCGCGCCAACCCCGCGACGCCGCCTACGGCGTCGTGCAGGGGGGCGACAGTGCGGAAGAAGCCGGCATCGGCCTCCTGCCCGGCCGCCGTCAGGTGCGTCACCGCCCACAGCACGACGAACGCCGCGACGACGGCGAGAAGCGCGGGCGCTGCGCGAGATGCCATGGCGCGCCGCGGCGAAGGCTCCGGGGGCATCCGTCGAGCATGCACGAGCCTGCTCGCCGCGTCATCGCCCGGCGGTCCTCCGGGCGGGTGAAACCGCGGACTCACCCTGCGCCGCGCCGGAGCGCGCCGGGGCCTGACGGCACCTTCCCGCGCCCGCAGACCTCCGCTACGGTCAGACACCGACCGCACGACGAGGAGGTCATGTGTCCCACGACATCGCGGCGGACCCGCTCCCGACCACGCTGAGCATCCCGACCGTTCCCCGGCACGCCGCCGCAGGCGCGCACGTCCCCCCGCCCGACCACACCGACCGGCCGTCGCGCTGGTCGTTCGTGCTGGGGCTGCTCGGCCTCGTCGTCCCGCTCGTGTCGGTGCTCGCGATCCTGCTCGGCAGCCTGGGCATGGGCCGTACCGCGCAGCGCGGGACGCGGGGGCGCGGCCTGGCGAAGGCGGGGGTCACGCTCGGCGTGATCGAGCTCGTTGTCACGTTCGTCGTCGGTGCGGGCGCCTGGTACGTCTGGCAGACCTACGGCGACGACCTCCGGGACGGCCTGCGCAGCGTCGCGAGCACGGCTCCCGAGTATGCCGACCTGTCCGCGAACGTCGACCGGTTCGCCGCCGGCGAGCTGGGCGCCGCGTGGAACATCGCCCGTGACCTGGGGCCGAGCGGCATCGCCGCGCTCGCGTCCGACGCGGGCGCACTCCGCGAGATGGTCGGCGCCTGCCGTGACGGCGCGCCCGAGGCCTGCACCGAGCTGCTGGACCGCCTCCCGGAGGGCCTGCGGACGGCGGGCTGACGCCCGCCGGGGTCGTGTCGGGTCGTCGGCGTACCCTGGACGCCTAGCCCGGACACCCCCGCCCCCGGAGGGATCCGGGCCCGTCGTCGTGCGTCCCGACGACGACGGTGCTGTGCGCCCAGACCCCCCGGAGTGACCGTGAACCTCACCGGCATCGTCCCCGCCCTGCTCGCCGACCCCGGCGCCGCCGCCGCGATCGAGGACGTGCGCACGCGCGGGTACGTCGACGTCGTCGGGCCGCAGGGCGTGCGCGCGCCGCTGCTCGTCGAGGCCGCGAAGCGGCGCCCGCTCGTGGTCGTGACGGCCACGGGGCGGCAGGCCGACGAGCTCGCCGCCTCGGTGCGCGCCTACCTGCCGGACGAGCAGGGGGACGACGTCGCGGTGCTGCCCGCGTGGGAGACGCTCCCGCACGAGCGCCTCTCGCCGCGCGCCGACACGGTCGCCCGGCGCATCGCGGTCTTCCGCCGTCTGGCGCACCCCGCGGCCGACGGCCCGGCCGGGCCGATCCGGGTGCTCGTGATGCCCACCCGCGCGCTGCTGCAGCCGGTCGTCTCGGGCCTGGGCGAGCTCGAGCCCGTCACGCTGCGCGACGGCGACGTCGCCGACCTCACCGACGTCTCCGAGCGGCTCGTCGCGGCCGCCTACACGCGCGTCGACATGGTCGAGCGGCGCGGCGAGTTCGCGGTGCGCGGCGGCATCCTCGACGTGTTCCCGCCCACCGAGGACCACCCGCTGCGCGTCGAGTTCTGGGGCGACGAGGTCAGCGAGATCCGCTGGTTCGCCGTCGCCGACCAGCGGTCGCTCGAGATCGCTCAGCAGGGCCTGTGGGCGCCCCCGTGCCGCGAGATCCTGCTCACCGCGTCCGTGCGGGCGCGCGCGGCGGCGCTCGTGGAGCGGATGCCCGGTGCGGTCGAGATGCTCGACAGGCTCGCCGCGGGCGTCGCCGTCGAGGGCATGGAGTCGCTCGCCCCGGTGCTCGTCGACGAGATGGTCCCGGTGCTCGACCTGGTGCCCGACGACGCGCTGCTCGTGATCGACGAGCCCGAGCGGGTCCGCCGCCGGGCGCACGACCTGGTCGCCACCACCGAGGAGTTCCTCGCCGCGGCGTGGACCGGGGCGGTGGCGGGCGGTGCCGCGCCCATCGACCTGTCGTCGGCGAGCTTCGCGTCGTTCGCCGACACGCGCGCCCTCGCGGCCCGGCGCGGCCTGGGCTGGTGGACGCTCTCGCCGTTCGGGCTGGACCCCGAGGCCCCCACGCTGGCTGAGCCTGTCGAGACCGCAGCCGTCGACGACGACGTGACCACGCACGTCGTGGGGGCCCGCGACGTCGAGTCCTACCGCGGCGACCTCGACAAGGCGCTCGAGGACGTGCGCCGCCTGCAGCGCGACCAGTGGCGGCTCGTGCTCACCACCGAGGGCCACGGCCCCGCCAAGCGCATGGTCGAGCAGCTCATGGCCGCCGACTGCCCCGCCCGGCTCGACTCCGTCATGGACGAGGTGCCCGACGCCGGTGTCGTGCACGTGGTGCCGTCGCTCGTCGGGAAGGGCTTCGTCTCCCCGGACCTCAAGCTCGCGGTGTTCGCCGAGTCGGACCTCACCGGCCGCGCCGGCACGGGCACGCGCGACATGCGCCGGCTGCCGTCGCGCCGCCGCAACGTCGTCGACCCCCTCCAGCTCCGCGCGGGCGACTACGTCGTCCACGAGCAGCACGGCGTGGGCAAGTTCGTCGAGATGGTGCAGCGCACCCTCGGTGCCGGGGCCAACGCGGCCACGCGCGAGTACCTGGTCCTCGAGTACGCGTCCTCCAAGCGCGGCCAGCCGGGCGACCGGCTGTTCGTGCCGATGGACCAGCTCGACCAGGTGACCAAGTACGTGGGCGGCGAGGCGCCGACGCTGTCCAAGATGGGCGGCGCCGACTGGAAGAACACCAAGGCCAGGGCCCGCAAGCACGTCCGCGAGATCGCGGGCGAGCTCATCCGGCTCTACAGCGCCCGCATGGCCACGCAGGGCTTCGCGTTCGGCCCCGACACCCCGTGGCAGCGCGAGCTCGAGGACGCGTTCGCGTACATCGAGACGCCCGACCAGCTCTCGACCATCGACGAGGTCAAGGCCGACATGGAGAAGCCGACGCCGATGGACCGCCTCGTGTGCGGCGACGTCGGCTACGGCAAGACGGAGATCGCGATCCGCGCCGCGTTCAAGGCCGTGCAGGACGGCAAGCAGGTCGCCGTCCTCGTCCCGACGACGCTGCTCGTCCAGCAGCACTTCGAGACGTTCTCCGAGCGCTACCAGGGCTTCCCGGTCAAGGTCGCGGCGCTGAGCCGGTTCCAGAGCGCGCGCGAGTCCGAGGAGACGATCAAGGGCCTGGGGGACGGCAGCGTCGACGTCGTCATCGGCACGCACCGCCTCATCACGGGGTCGGTGCACTTCAAGGACCTCGGCCTGGTGATCATCGACGAGGAGCAGCGCTTCGGCGTCGAGCACAAGGAGACGCTCAAGCAGCTCCGCACGAACGTCGACGTGCTCGCCATGTCCGCCACCCCGATCCCGCGCACGCTCGAGATGGCGGTCACGGGCATCCGCGAGATGTCGACCCTGCAGACCCCGCCCGAGGAGCGCCACCCGGTGCTCACCTACGTGGGCGGCTACGAGGAGAAGCAGATCGCCGCCGCGATCCGCCGCGAGCTGCTGCGCGAGGGGCAGGTGTTCTACGTCCACAACCGGGTCGAGTCGATCCAGCGGGCCGCGCAGCGCCTCGCGGAGCTCGTCCCCGAGGCCCGCATCGGCGTCGCGCACGGCAAGATGAGCGAGCACCAGCTCGACCAGGTCATCCGCGGGTTCTGGGAGAAGGAGCTCGACGTCCTGGTGTGCACCACCATCGTCGAGACGGGCCTCGACATCTCCAACGCGAACACGCTCATCCTCGAGCGGGCCGACGTGCTGGGCCTCTCGCAGCTCCACCAGCTCCGCGGGCGCGTGGGTCGCGGCCGCGAGCGCGCGTACGCGTACTTCCTCTACCCGCCGGAGAAGCCGCTCACCGAGCAGGCGCACGACCGCCTCGCCACGATGGCCGCCCACACCGACCTGGGCGCGGGCATGCAGATCGCCATGAAGGACCTCGAGATCCGCGGTGCGGGCAACCTCCTCGGCGGCGAGCAGTCCGGCCACATCCAGGGCGTCGGGTTCGACCTGTACGTGCGCATGGTGGGGGAGGCCGTCCAGGCGTTCCGCGGCGACGCCCCCGAGGAGACGCCCGAGGTCACCATCGAGCTGCCCGTCGACGCGCACCTGCCCGAGTCGTACATCGCCACCGAGCGGCTGCGGCTCGAGGCGTACAAGAAGATCGCGGCTGCGACGGACGCGGCCATGCTCGCCGAGGTCCGCGCCGAGCTCACCGACCGGTACGGCGCGCTGCCGGACGTCGCGTCCGCGCTGTTCGACGTCGCGGACTTCCGCAACCACGCGCGCCGCGCCGGGCTGACCGACGTCACCGCGCAGGGCAAGTTCGTGCGGTTCGCCCCGGTCGACCTGGCCGAGTCGGCGCAGCTCCGCCTCAAGCGCCTCTACCCGGGCGTGGTGCTCAAGCCGGCCGTCCGAGCGTTCCTCGTGCCGTTCCCGACGACGGCGCGCATCGGCGGGCGGCCGCTGCGCGGGGCCGAGGTGCTGACGTGGGCGCGGCAGCTCGTCGACGCGGTGATCCTGGGCGACGTCGCGGCGGCGGCCTCGGTGGGCACGCGCTGAGGCGCCGCCGGTTGAGCCCCGGTTGCTGGTTGAGCCCCGTCGAAACCGGTTGCTGGTTGAGCCCCGTCGAAACCAGTTGCTGGTTGAGCCCCGTCGAAACCGGTTGCTGGTTGAGCCCCGTCGAAACCACAAGGGCGGGTTTCGACGGGGCTCAACCAGCCGTGGGCCTTTCGACGGGGCTCAACCAGCCGTGGGCCTTTCGACGAGGCTCGACCAGCGCTGCCCGTGGTTTCGACGGGGCTCAACCGGCCGGGGGCGTGCGGCGGAGCCTGTGCGCGAGCTGGGACGCGACGAACCCCGGGTGGCGCGTCACCGCGCGCCTCAGGTGGGTCACGCGGCCCCGCCCCGTCGTCGCGCGCGCCGCGTCGAAGGCCTGGGCCGCCGCGAGCTCCCGGCCGCGGCGCAGCCCCGCGCGCACGGCCCTGGCGGTCTCGCCGTCGGCCGCGGTCCGGGCGTGCTCGCGCAGCACGCGCCGACGCGCCTGGTAGGTCGACTCGTAGTCGGCCGAGGCTCCGGCGTCGTGCGTGCGGTAGGTCAGCAGCGGCTCGTCGACGACGGCGAACAGCGCGCCGCCGCGCAGCAGCCGGAGCCACAGGTCGAGGTCCTCGGCGAGTCGCAGCGACGGGTCGAACCCTCCGGCGGCGAGCACCGCCTCGCGTGAGACGACAACGCTGGAGGTGCACACGTGGTCGCCCTTGAGCAGCGCGGCGTACGTGAGCGGCGCCGGGTAGCGGCGCACGTGGGTCACGGTGCCGTCCTGCTCCCATCGGAACGCCGTGTGGCACAGGACGGCGTCGGTGCGTGCGAGCTCGTCGAGCTGCGCGCTCAGCTTGCCCGGGTCCCAGGCGTCGTCGTCGTCGAGGAAGGCGACCCAGGGTGCCCGGGCCGCGCGGATCCCCGCGTTGCGGGCGGCCGAGACGCCGGCGTTGTCCTGCCGCAGGATGCGTACGCGCGGGTCGAGCCTGGCGACGGCGTCGAGCGGCTGCGCCGACCCGTCGTCGACGACGACGATCTCGAACCGCTGCTCGGTCTGCGCGAGCACCGAGGCGACGGCGTCGCGCAGCTCGTCGCCCGGGTCGTAGGCCGGGATGACGACGCTCACGAGGGGTGGGGGCACGCGGGGACGCTACCGCCGTGCGGCGCCCGGCGGCACGCCGGCCGGGGATGAAACCCGCTCGGCGGTGGCCTCTGGCGCGCGGTGGAGGGCCCGCTGGCGCCCTGGGGGAGCGCCTGAGGTGAACACTTGAGTTTTCGATGGTTTTCGATTCGTTCAACCATTGCCTTTATCCCCTCGCTCGCCCTACTGTCGTGCAGCGCAAGGCGTGTAGTGGCGCCCCGTAAGCACGTCGCGAAGGAGCGATGAGGATGGATTCCATGCTGACGCCGAGGCATCGGCGAACCATCGGGGGCTGGCGGCGACCGCTAGCCTCCGTGGCCGCAGCGGCAGTGGCGGTGGGTGGTGTGGTCACGGCCGGCGTGATCGCCGCGTCACCCGCGACATCCGCCCCCACGGTCGTGTCCGCGGTCGACTTCGAGGACGGTACGACGGGCACCTGGACCCAGTCGGGCGGCCCGACGCTCGCCGTCGTCGACAGCCCGGACGGCGCCGGCGACGGCAAGGTGCTGTCGATCACCCGTGCCGCCGACTACGAGGGCATCCAGTCGCCCACCGGCATCTTCGAGCCGGGCAAGACCTACGACTTCTCGATGCGCGCGCGCCTCGGCGCCGCGGTCACCGAGTCCGCCGGCATCCGCTTCGTGGCCAAGCCCGCGTACTCCTGGATCGGCAACACGACCATCTCGTCGGCCGAGTGGACCACCGTGTCCGGCTCGTGGACGGCCCCGGCCGACGGCGACCCCACCACGTTCCAGGCCTACATCGGCACCGCGGACCTCACGGGCGCGTACGAGGTCCTGGTCGACGACATCCTCATCACCACCGAGGGCGCCGAGCCGGGCGTGACCACGGTCGCCTCGCACGACTTCTCGACCGGCTCGCTGACCGACGCCCAGGGCGTCACGTGGGCGCAGGCGGGCATCACGCCCGAGTTCGTCGCCGACCCCGACGACGCGGCCAACACCGTCCTGTCGTACGCGCAGACGGCCGACTGGCAGGGCCTCGAGACCCCCGCGGGCGTGCTCAAGAACGACGTCGAGTACACGATCAGCGCCCGCGTGCGCTGGGCCGCCGGCACCACCGGCGACGTCCGCTTCGTCAGCTCCGACGGCGGCAGCGCCGGCTGGTCCTGGATCGGCAACACCGCCGTCACGGACACCGGGTGGACGACCATCAGCGGCACGTTCAAGGTCGTCGGCTTCACCAACCCGATCGTCCGCATCAACGGCGGCGTCCCGGGCACCCTCCTCGTCGACGACGTACTCGTCACGACGCCGACCGTCGCGCCCGAGGGCCCGACGCCGGGCACCGTCATCATCGACACCGACTTCGAGGACCAGACCACGCAGGGCTGGGCCCCGCGTCAGCCCAACGACACCACCCCGACCCTGACGATCGTGCCGGGCGGTGCGAACGAGACCGCCTACGCCGCGCAGGTGTCCGACCGTGACTCCGACGGCGACGGCCTGCAGTTCGACGTCTCGTCGGCCGACGTGGCCGGCGCGACCCTCGAGTTCGAGGCCTGGGTCCGCTTCGCCGACGGTCAGCCGGTCGGCGAGATGACGCTGTCCGCGCACACCGTCACCGCCGGCACCGACTCCTACGCGAACCTGACCTCGATCACCACCGCCCGCAACGACGGCTGGGTCCAGGTCGGTGGCCAGTTCGCCATGCCGACCTACGACGGCGCCGCCGAGATCTACTTCGAGTCGAAGTACAACAGCGGCAACGTCTCCGACTTCCTCGTCGACGAGGTGCGGGTGTGGGTGCCGGAGCCTCCGGTCGTCGACACCAGCCTGACCCCGCTCAAGGACACGGTCGACTTCCCCATGGGCGTCGCGATCGACTCGCGCGAGACGGCGGGCAACCCCGCCGAGCTCCTGCTGCACCACTTCAACCAGATCACGCCCGAGAACCACATGAAGGTCGAGGCCTGGTACGACGCGGAGAAGAACTTCCGGATCAACCCGGAGGCCGTCACGCAGCTCGACTTCGCCGCGGCGAACGACATCGGCCTGTACGGGCACGTGCTGCTGTGGCACAGCCAGACGCCGGACTGGTTCTTCCAGCACGAGGACGGAACCCCTCTGACGACGTCGGAGTCGGACAAGCAGCTCCTGCGCGACCGGCTCAAGACGCACATCGACAACGTCGCCAAGGCGATCACCGACCACTCGGGTCTGTTCGGCTCGGAGACCAACCCGATGGTCGGCACCGACGTCGTCAACGAGGTCGTGTCCGACGGCAACGAGCCCGGTGACGGCCTGCGCCGGAGCACCTGGTACAGCCTGCTCGGCGAGGAGTTCATCCCGCTCGCGTTCCAGTACGCGGACGAGGCGTTCAACCACACCTACGCCGCCCCGGGCTCGGACCGCCCCGTCACGCTGTTCATCAACGACTACAACACCGAGCAGGGTGGCAAGCAGGACCGCTACTTCGCGCTCGTGCAGCGCCTGCTCGCCGCCGGGGTGCCGGTCGACGGCGTGGGCCACCAGTTCCACGCGTCGCTCTCGACGCCGGTCTCCTCGCTCGACGCCACGCTGACCCGCTTCGCCGCCCTGCCGGTCGTGCAGGCGGTCACCGAGCTCGACGTCACGGTGGACACGCCGGTCACCGACGCCAACCTCGTCAAGCAGGGCCACTGGTACAAGGAGGCGTTCGACGTCTTCCGCGCCCACGCCGAGGACATCTTCTCGGTGACGGTGTGGGGCCTGACGGACAACCGGTCGTGGCGGTCCGCGCAGGCGCCGGTGCTGTTCGACTCCGGCCTGCAGGCCAAGGAGGCCTACTTCGGCGCGGCCGGCGGCGAGGTCTCGCCGCTGCTCGCGGCGGCGAACGTGTTCGGCGGCGACGTCGCGCTCGACGCCTCCGCGGCCGACGCGGTGGAGTGGCGCAACACGCCCGCCCAGCCGCTGACCTCGAGCGCGGGGACGTTCGTGCCGCGCTGGACGGCCGACCACCTCACCCTGCTCGTCACGGTGGCCTCGGACGCGTCCGACGCCGTCGAGGTCGAGCTCGACGGGGTCACCTCCGGCATCACCAAGGCGGGCGTCGTCTCGGGTGACGCCCAGGGTGTCGTGTTCGACGACGCGGACGCCGGGTGGAAGGCGGTGCTCCACCTGCCGCTGAGCGGTGTCGCCGTGGGCGACTCGGCGCGGCTCGACGTGCGGGTCCTCGCGGCCGGCAGCGTCGTCGGGGCGTGGAACAGCCCTGGTGCGACCGGTGTGCTGACGTTCCTCGAGGACCTCTCGACCCTCGACGTCGTCGAGGCCGGCGAGGCGCCGGTGATCGACGGCGTGATCGACGCCTCCTGGGCCGACGCGAACGTGGTCACCACGGGCAAGACGGTCGAGGGCTCCGCCGACGGCGCCACCGCCGAGGTGCGCACGCTGTGGTCCGGCGAGGACATGCTCTACGTGCTCGCCGAGGTCACCGACCCGGTCATCGACGTCACGTCCGCCGACCCGTGGAACCAGGACTCCCTGGAGCTCTTCCTCGACCTCGGCAACGTGAAGTCCGGCAGCTACGGCCCGAACGACGCGCAGATGCGCATCTCGGTCGACAACGTGCGCTCGTTCGGCACCGGTGACGCGGCCCTGCAGGCGGCACGCCTCACCTCGGCGACCGCGCTGACCGACACGGGCTACGTCATCGAGCTGGCCGTGAGCCTGCGCGGTCAGTCGGGCGGCCAGAACGACGTGCCGCTGGGCGGCGCCGAGACCTTCCAGGGCTTGGACTTCCAGGTCAACGACGGTCGCGACGGTGTGCGGTACTCGGTGCACACGTGGGCCGAGCCCACGGGCACGGGCTACCAGAACACGGCTCGCTGGGGCGTGGGTCACCTGGTCGCCGCCGCGGTGGCGGGCCCGCCGCTGACGGCCGACCAGCTCACCAACGCCACCCGTGGCGACGTCGCGGTGCCGGGCAAGCTGACGGCGGGTGGCCCGGTCGTCCTGCGCGGGCTCGCGCCGAACACCGACGTGGTGGCGTGGTTCTACGGTGCCGACGGTGCGGTGAAGATCGCCGAGGGCACCATCAGCAAGCAGGGCTCGATCGAGGGGACCGTCCCCGCGGACGCCACGAAGGGCAAGCACAAGGTCGCGGTCTTCGACCCGGCCGGCACGCTGCTCGGCTGGAACGAGGGCCAGGTCAAGTAGCACCAGGCAACGACGGCTCCGCCTCTCGCGACGAGAGGCGGGGCCGTCGTCGCGTCACGCCATCTCGGTGACCTTCCCGTCCGCGATGCGCAGCCGGCGCTTGGCGCGCTTCGCCACCCACGAGTCGTGGGTGACCATGACGACGGTCAGGCCCTTGTCGGCCCACAGGCGCTCGAGCAGCTCGACGATCTCGTCCCGCATGTGCTCGTCGAGGTTGCCCGTGGGCTCGTCGGCCAGGAGCACCGTGGGGTCCTTGACGAGCGCGCGGGCGATGGCGACGCGCTGCTGCTGGCCGCCCGAGAGCTCGCCGGGCAGGTGCGAGCCGCGGTCGCCGAGGCCGACCGACTCGAGCGCGGCCCGGGCCCGGGACTCGCGCTCGGCCGACGTCGCGCCGACAGGCACGAGAGCCGTCTCGACGTTCTCCTGCGCGGTGAGCGTCGGGATGAGGTTGAAGTTCTGGAACACGAACCCGATGCGCTCGGCCCGCACGCGGGTGAGCTTGTCGTCGTTCATGGTCGCCAGGTCGTCGCCGTCGAGCCGGACGGCGCCCTGCGACGGGCGGTCGAGACCGCCGAGCATCTGGAGCAGCGTGGACTTGCCGCCACCCGTGGGGCCCTGGATGGCGACGAGCTCGCCACCTGGGATCTCGAGCGTGACGTCGCGCAGCGCGTGCACGACGCGCTTGCCCTGCTGGTACGTGCGGGAGACCTTCTCGAGCTGGTACATGTCGGTGTCCTTCGGTGGCTGTCGGGAGGTCGGGTTCAGGCGAGGGACCGCAGAGCCTCGGCGGGGCGCAGGCGGGCGGCCCGGCGGCCGCCGACGATGCCGGCGACGAGGCCGCCCAGGATCGCCAGCCCGACGGCGGCGAGCACGACCCAGACCGAGACGGGCGCCCGCAGGACGACGTCGACCGTCGAGGACGCGGCCTCCTGCACCGCGCCGAACGGACCGCCGGGCATCGGCCCTCCGCCGCCGGGGAACGCTCCGCCCCCCGGCCCGCCCTGCGGTCCGCCGACCGCCGCGCCGGGTCCGCCGAGGCTGAAGGCGCCGCCACCGGTACCGCCGCTGAGCGTGATGCCCGCGAGGTTGATCGCGAGGATGGCGACGCCGCCGAGGACGACGCCGGCGATGCCGCCGATGACGCCCTGGGCCACGGCCTCGCCGGCGACCTGCCCGACGACGCGGCGGCGCGGCCAGCCGATCGCCTTCAGGGTGCCGAGCTCGCGCGTGCGGCGGTTGACGCCGGAGACGGTGAAGAGGATCGCGAGGCCGAACGCCGCGACGAGCACCACGATCGACAGGGCGAGGCCGAGCTTCGAGATGAGCGACGAGGCGGTCGCGAGCGAGCCCGAGACGTCGCCCGCGAGGTCGGCCTGCGTGGACACCGACGCGTCCGGGAGGGCCGCCGCGACGGCGTCCTTGACGTCGTCGACGTGCGCGGACGAGTCGACCGACACGAACAGGTCGGTGACCTTCCCGTCCAGCTCGGACAGGGTCTGGGCGACCGCGAGCGGGATGTAGACGTTCGACGTCGTCGCGACGCCCTCGCCGCTCGTGGACCCGACGATGCCGACCACCTCGAAGTCGGTGCCGCCGAGCGTGACGGTGTCGCCGACGGCCAGCTCGTCCTGCGTCGCGTACTGCTGGTCGAGCACGGCGACGTGGGCCGCGGAGTCGTCGGCGTCGAGCGAGCGGCCGTCGGTGACCGTGGCGGTGGTCAGCGGGCCGACGGCGTCCGCGGACGGGTCGACGCCGCTGACCGTGGTCGAGGTGATGCCGAAGCTGCCGCCGCCGAACGACGGGCGCCCGGCCTCGCCGTCGCCGGGCGGTCCGGCGGGTCGGTCCTCACCCTCCTCGGGGCGCGGGGGGAGCTCGCCCGAGAACTCGGTGTTCTGCAGGCTGAGGATCGCCGAGACGCCGGTGACGTGGTCGAGCGCGGCGACGGTGTCCACGGCCGTGGCGTCGAACGCCGCCGAGCCCATCGGCGTGGTCAGGCGCGACTGCGAGAGCTCGGTGGTGCCCTCGTCGTCGGTGGTGCCGCCGTCCTCGCCGAACTCGAACTGCTGGCCGGGACGCCCACCCTCGCCGAACTCGGCCGCCTGGTTCACGGTGATGTCGGTGCCGACGCCGTAGACCGAGGCGAGCACGTCGCCCTGGGCCTTCTCGACACCGGCGGAGAACGAGGAGACCACCATGACGAGCGCGATGGCGACGCCCAGTCCGGTGGCGACGACGACGGTCTGCTTGCGCCGGTGGCGCAGCTCCCGGCGAAGGTAGGTGAAGAACATGGAGTCTCCTGTGGCGGCTGGCTGCGCACGTGGCGCTGGGTGACCCGGACGGGCGCTGTGAGCCACGGACAGTGGGGCGAAGGGTGGCGCGTGCTACGGTCAGACCA
>CBINDH010000019.1:0-17058 GCA_966249365.1 uncultured Xylanimonas sp.
CGGCATCTTCACCAAGGCCGCCGACGTCGGCGCCGACCTCGTCGGCAAGGTCGAGCAGCACATCCCCGAGGACGACCCCCGCAACGCCGCCACGATCGCCGACAACGTGGGCGACAACGTCGGCGACTGCGCCGGCATGGCCGCCGACCTCTTCGAGTCGTACGCCGTCACCCTGGTCGCGGCCCTCATCCTGGGCAAGGCCGCCATGGGCGAGGAGGGCATGGTCTTCCCGCTCATGGTCACCGCGATCGGCGCGTTCGTGGCCCTGCTCGGTGTCCTCGTGACCCGCGTGCGCGGCAACGAGAACGGCCTCAAGGCCATCAACCGCGGGTTCTACCTGTCCGCGGCCGTCGGCGCGGTCCTGTCGGCCGTCGCTGCATTCCTGTACCTGCCGTCCTCGTTCGACGCGCTGCAGGGCACGGCCGACATCGGTGAGCTGCACGGCATCTCGGCCGACCCGCGCATCGACGCGGCGCTCGCCGTCCTCATCGGCGTGGTCCTCGCCGGCGTGATCCTGTGGATCACGGGGTACTTCACGGGCACGACGTCGAAGCCGACGCTGCACGTGGCCGCCACCTCCCGCACGGGCGCCGCGACCGTCGTGCTCTCCGGCATCGGCGTGGGCTTCGAGTCGGCCGTCTACACCGCGGGCATCATCGCCGCGGCCATCTGCGCGGCGTTCCTCGTCGCGGGCGGTTCGGTCTGGCTCGCGCTGTTCCTCATCGCGCTCGCGGGCTGCGGCCTGCTCACCACGGTGGGCGTCATCGTCGCCATGGACACCTTCGGTCCCGTGTCCGACAACGCGCAGGGCATCGCCGAGATGTCCGGCGACGTCGACGAGGAGGGCGCGCAGGCGCTCACCGACCTCGACGCCGTCGGCAACACCACCAAGGCCATCACCAAGGGCATCGCGATCGCCACGGCGGTGCTCGCCGCGACCGCGCTGTTCGGCTCCTACGCCGACGCCGTCGAGCGGGCCGTGGCCGAGGTCGGGACCCGCGGGGCGGGCCTCGTCGGCGCGATGCTGAGCTACGAGATCATCTCGCCGGTCACCCTCGTGGGTGTCATCCTCGGCGCGGCGACGGTGTTCCTGTTCTCCGGCCTCGCCGTCGACGCCGTGACCCGCGCGGCGGGCGCGATCGTCTACGAGGTGCGCCGCCAGTTCCGCGAGCACCCCGGGATCATGACGTACGAGGAGCGGCCCGAGTACGGCAAGGTCGTCGACATCTGCACGCGGGACTCGCTGCGCGAGCTCGCGACGCCGGGTCTGCTCGCCGCGTTCGCGCCCATCGCCGTCGGTTTCGGCCTGGGCGTCGGCCCGCTCGCCGGCTTCCTCGCCGGCGCGATCGGCGCGGGCGTGCTCATGGCCATCTTCCTGGCCAACTCGGGCGGCGCCTGGGACAACGCGAAGAAGATCGTCGAGGACGGCGCCCACGGCGGCAAGGGCTCCGAGGCCCACGCGGCCACCGTCATCGGCGACACCGTCGGCGACCCGTTCAAGGACACCGCCGGCCCGGCCATCAACCCGCTCATCAAGGTCATGAACCTCGTCGCGGTGCTCATCGCGCCCGCCGTCGTCGCGATGTCCGTCCCGGACGACGCGAACCACTGGCTGCGCATCGGCCTGGCCTGCGTCGCGGCGGGCATCGCGTTCGGCGCGGTGATCGCCTCGCGCCTGCGGGCGGCGAAGGCGGACAAGGAGTCGGTCGCCGAGGCCGAGGCCGAGGAGGCCGCCCTCGAGCGGCAGGCCGCCGCGGCGGCGTCCGCGTCCGCGTCGGCGTCGGCGTCGGCGTCGGCTGCGGCGTCGGCCGAGGACGAGGACGACGACGTCCCGGTCACGCCCCGCTGAGCGTCCTGACGGTCCGGGCCCCGGAGGGTGATCCCTCCGGGGCCCGGACTCTTCTGTGTTCCTGGGCGCGGTGTCCGCGCGGGCGGCGAGGGCCTACAGGCCGGTGCGGCCGTCGATGCACTCGCGGAGCAGGTCGACGTGACCCATGTGGCGCGCGTACTCCTCGACCACGTGGACGAGCACGTCGCGCACCTCGACCGTCGAGCTGCCGTACGGCACCTCGCGGTCCATGTCCTGCGACCAGAACACCTCGTCGGACTCGTCGACCGACTCGTGCCACTCGTTCCACGCCTCGGCCACGCAGGTGGCGGTCGGTGCGGCGCCGTCGAAGTCGTGGTCGGGGATCCCCGCGATCTCGAACGGCCCGGGCGTGTGGTGGCCGGCGAGCACGCGCTGGAACCAGTGGTGCTCGACGTTCGCCAGGTGCCTGACGATGCCGAGCAACGACAGCGTCGACGGCGGGACGGAGCGACGGGCGAGCTGCTCGGCGTCGAGCCCCTCGCACTTCATCACCAGGGTCATGCGGTAGCGGCAGAGGTACTCCCAGACCGTCTCCTTCTCGCCCACGGGCTCAGCGCCGGTGGTGCGAGGGTCGTGCTCGGGGTCGACCCACAGGCCAGTGCTCACGGACGTCACGGGCGGAGGATTGCGCCTCTGGAGGCCCGCGTCAAGCCTCTGCTCACCACGGCCGAAACTTCGTGTGAGGGGCCGCCCGCGCTAACCTCCCGGGCTATGAGAGCAACGGCGTCTGGGGCGGCTCCCGGGGCGCCCGTCCGCCGCGGCGTGCGCCGTCCGGAAGCGTCACGCTGGACGCCGGTGCAGCCCGTACCGGACCAGGCCGCCGCAGCGCCCGACGTCGTCGACGCGCCGGGTGCCGAGGACGTCCCGCACTCGTTCCGCGACTTCCTCGGGCCGGTGCACACGAAGGACGCGCCCGCGCACCTCGGGGCGGGCGGAGGGGGCTCCTCGCCGTTCCCCGGGGGCGGTGCGGGGGCGCCGTTCCCGAAGACGGGGTCCGGGTCGCCGTTCCCGCCCACCGATGTGGCATCGCCGTTCCGATCGACGGACGTTGCGTCGCCGTTCCCGCCGACGGACGCTGCGTCGCCGTTCCCGAAGACGGGCTCCGACTCGCCGTTCCCGCCGTCGGGCGGGACATCCGCACGGACCGGGCCGAAGAAGTCGAAGAAGTCGACGCGGTCCGACCGCGCCGAGCGCGACGTCGAGCCCGCCGCACCCCCGGCGTCCTCGCCGGACCCTGAGCCGTCCGCCGACCCGTCCGCCGAACCGGCCCCCGAGACGTCCGACCGGGCCCCCGCCCCGCACCGCGCGCACCGGGCGCACCGGGCACACCGGCTCGACGTGCCGCGGTTCCTCGACCGCAGGCTCACGCTCGTCGCCGCGGCGGTGGTCGCCCTCGCCCTCGGCGTCGGCGCGAGTGCCGCACAAGACCTCCTGGCGCGTGAACCGGCCCCGGACCTGCCCGCGACCACGCCCCAGGAGTGCGCGGCCATCCAGGCCGCCTGGACGGACTCCGCGGCGGCCCAGGTGGACATGACCGCCGACGACCCCGGGACGCTGTACCAGGGCTTCCTCGGTGCCCGTGACGCCCTCGAGGGCGTGCCGACGCCGTCGGGCGCCGCGCAGGACTGGAGGCTGGTCGTGACGTACATCGACACGGTCGCCACCGCGCTCGAGAGCGTCGACCCGGCCGACGGCGAGGCGATCACCGCGGCCGTCGGGGAGGCGTTCGCCGGCCTGGACACTCTGGCGGCGACCGACGCCGCGGCGCGGGTGACCGCGTACCTCAAGGAGGGCTGCCCGGCCTGAGGGGCGGCGTTCGGATCGCGAACGACACAGCGCTCGATTTCTCGCGCGGGCCCCGCGTGGGTCACGATGGAGGAATGCTGCACGCCCGCCCGGTCCCGTCCCGTCGCCGTGCGCGTGCGCGTGGCGCGGCGGCCCTCGCGCTGGGCGCCGCGGTCCTGCTGGCGGGATGCGGCGGGTCGCTCGGCGAGCCGCGGGTCGAGCCCGCGCCGGAGGCGTCGTACATCGTCGTCAACCCGGACGCCCTCGTGCCCGAGTCCGACGGCGGTCTTCCGGCGTCGCCGTCGCCGTCGCCATCACCGTCGCCGTCGGCCGAGGCGTCGGGCGAGTGCGTGGCGCTGCAGACGGCGTGGCGGGCGACCAACCAGGCGCTGGTGAGCCTCAGCGCGGAGCACCCGCGCGAGCTCGTCCACAGCTTCCGGACGGCGTCCGGGGCGATGGCCGACGTCGAGCCGCCCGAGGGCGTCGCCGACGACTGGGCGACCATGGCCGACTACCTCACCCGGGTCAACACCGCGCTCGAGGACGTCGACGCGGACGACGCCGACGCCGTCGGGGCCGCCATGAGCGCGGCGGTCACCGGCCAGGAGAGCCAGGAGGCGATCGACGCGGCCGGCCGGATCACCGTCTTCGTCTCCGCGGGCTGCCAGGCCGAATGAGCGCCCCCGCGCCCGCGGCCCCCGACGTCGCGCTGACCGCGCTCCGCGGGGACCTCGCCGCGGCCGGGTTCACGGTCGACGGCGTCGCCGACCTGGTCGGCGAGCTCGCCGCGGCTGCCCTGTACCGCGAGCAGGCCGTGCCCGCCCTGCGTGCCGTCGAGGCGGCCGTGGGTGGCCGTGCGCCGTCGTCGTGGGACCCGCGGGCGACGCTCTCGCGCCTCTTCCTCCTCGGCGGCGAGGTGCCGCGCGCGGCCCTCGACGCCGCCCTGCCCGCCACGGGCTCCGAGGCTCTGGTGCGTGCCGGCCTCGCGGTCGCCGCCGGGCAGGGCGACGACGACGCCGTGCGCGCCGCCGTCGACCTCTCGCCCTACGCCGCCACGGACGCCACCGGGGACGTCGCCTGGTGGCTCGCCTCCGACCTGGGCGAGCTCGCGCGCGGCGGCCCCATCGCCACCGACCACGTGCTGGGCGCGGGCGGCGCGTCGCTGACGCTCGCCCAGGTGACGATGCGCGAGCGTGTCGGCCGCGTGCTCGACCTCGGCACCGGCTGCGGCATCCAGGCGCTGCACGCCCACCGGCACGCCGGCGCCGTCGTCGGTACGGACATCTCGGCGCGGGCGCTCGCGTTCGCGCGCTTCAACGCGGGCCTGAACCTCGGCGACCCAGGCGCGTTCGACCTGCGGCTCGGGTCGATGCTCGACCCGGTCGAGGGGGAGCGGTTCGACCTCGTGGTCAGCAACCCGCCCTTCGTCATCACGCCGCACTCGGGGGCCGCCGGCCGCGCGGTGCACGACGCCCTCGGCG
The DNA here is from genome assembly GCA_966249365.1 of uncultured Xylanimonas sp. Classification (GTDB taxonomy): domain Bacteria; phylum Actinomycetota; class Actinomycetes; order Actinomycetales; family Cellulomonadaceae; genus Xylanimonas. The sequence continues at coordinate 5,137 of CBINDH010000019.1, forward strand.
ACTTCGAGTACCGCGACGGCGGCCGCGCGGGCGACGACCTGGTGCGCGACCTCATCGTCTCCGTCGGGAGCGTCCTGGCCCCCGGCGGGACGGCGCAGCTCCTCGGCAACTGGGAGCACCGGCGCGGGCAGCCGTGGACCGAGCGGGTGGGGCAGTGGCTCGACGCGAGCGGCCTCGACGGCTGGGTCATCCAGCGCGAGCTGCTCGACCCGGCCGAGTACGCCGAGACGTGGATCCGCGACGGCGGCACCACCCCGGACCGCGAGCCCGACGCCTGGGCGGCCGCGTACGGGGCGTGGCTCGACGACTTCGCGTCGCGCGACGTCGAGGCCATCGGGTTCGGGATCGTGACCCTGCGCCGCCCCGACGGGCCCCCGACGCTGCGCCGCCTCGAGGAGCACACGGGCTCGGTCCACCAGCCGCTGGGCGCCCATCTCGCGGCGTCGCTGGCCGCGCACGCGTGGCTCGCGGACCGCACCGACGCCGAGCTCCTGGACGAGCACCTCGTGGTCGCCCCCGACGTCACCGAGGAGCGCTTCCTGACGCCCGGGATGCCCGACCCGAACGTGATCGTCGTGCGGCAGGGCGACGGGCTCGGCCGCGGGGTGCACGCGTCCACCGCGCTCGCCGCCCTCGTCGGCGCGTGCGACGGCGAGCTGAGCGTCGGGCAGATCGCGGGCGCGATCGCCGCGCTCTTCGACGTCGACGCCGCGGACCTGCGTGCCGAGCTGCTGCCCGCGGTGCGTGCGCTCGTGCGCGACGGGTTCCTCCGCCCCGCCGGCGCCTGAGCGCGTCGTCGGGGCGGCGCCCCGGGTCGCCGCGTGGCCCGAACGGGACTGTCACCGAGCCCTCACATCACCCCGCTAGCGTTGTGCCGTGCTCGAGACCCCGCAGAACCTGCAGCGGAACCCCGCGCCTTCCGTGGCCGGTGCGCCGCGGACCGGCGCGCGCGTCCTCGCGGGTCTGGTGGCGGTCGTCGCGGCCGTCGGCGTGCACCTGTCGTGGCAGGTCTTCGTCGCGACCGAGGCGGGCCAGCGGGTCGACCGGCTCGCCCTCGAAGGGGCCGTGCACGGCAAGCACCGTCTGTGGCAGATCGCCGAGCCGGTGCTCGACGTCGTCTCCGTGTCGTTCGTGGTGCTCGGGATCCTCACGGCGATGGCGATCTGCCTGGTCCGGAGGCGGTGGGTGCTCGCCGCACAGGTGGCGGTGCTCATCGCGGGCTCCAACGCGACGACGCAGCTCCTCAAGGGCGTCGTCTACGACCGCCCGCACCTGCTGCCGGGCTGGGTGGGGCCCAACTCGCTGCCGTCCGGGCACACGACCGTCGCGGCGTCCGTGGCGGCGGCGCTGCTGATCGCGGTGCCGCGCGCGTGGCGACCGATCGTCGCGGTGCTGGGCGCCGCGTGGACGACGGCCACCGGCCTCTCGACGCTCGTGGGCCAGTGGCACCGCCCGTCCGACGTCGTCGCCGCCGTGCTGGTGGTCGCGGCGTGGGGTGCGGCGGTCTGCGCGCTCGGGACGCGCTCGACGCTCGACGAGCCCGTGCGGCGGGGCGACAGGCTCGCCAGCCCGGGCTCGTACGTCGCCGCGGCCGTCCTCGCCCTCGGCGGGGCGGTGGCGGGCCTGGTCGCGGCCGTCGCCCTGGCGGGCCTGCGCTCCGGGGGGAGCACGGGCCCGATCCAGGGCGACGTCACCGCGTACGCGGGCGGTGTCGCCGGCGTGGCCGCCGTCACCGCCTTCACGTTCGCGACGCTGCTGCTCGTGCGTCAGGCGACGGCACGGCCGCGCGACGCCTCTCGACGGGTCACGCGCCGAACCAGTCGGTGACCGCCTTCCTGATGGTGCGGTCGAACGCGTCGTCGTCGTGCCGTGCGCCGAGCCAGGCGGTGAACGACCCGCCGGCGACCTCGTCGAGCTGCTTGCGGCAGGCCGCCGTGTCGGTGACGGCGCGGTAGAGCATCTCCTCCGCCTCCGCGGGCGTCCGGTACAGGAACGGGTAGCCCTGCGGCACGAGCGCGCGCGCCCACGGCCGGTCCGGCAGCACGCCGACGGCACCCGCGACGAGCGCCTCGACGTACTCCAGGCCGTACGACTCGTCGGTCGCCGTGGCGAGGAACGCCGTCGTGCGGCTCAGCGCGTCCCAGTAGTCGGAACGGCTCGCGGTGAGCGGCCCGACCCAGGCCCACTTCCGCCGGCCGAACGCCATGGCCTTCTCCGAGACCAGCGACGACTCGTGCAGGCGCGCCTCGACGCGCAGCGGGGTGCGCGCCGCGACCTTCCCGACGATGTCGAGGAAGAGCTGCGGCTGCTTGCGCTCCGTGAGGTAGATCGCCGGGTACAGCACGACCGGGACCTCGGGCTCCTGCCGGGGGTGGACGTGCTCGAGGCGGATCCCGAGGTTGACCCACGCGATCCGAGCGGCCTCCGCGAGAGGGGCGATGGTGCCCGAGCGGACGATCTCGGTGACCTCGTGCGCGGTGCGCTCCGAGTTGGCGAACGTCGGGACGAGCGCGCACGACAGCGCGAGCGACGCCCGCTCCACCGGGTGCGAGTACTGCGCCGTCGTCCACCACACGAAGTTCATGACCTTCGGCTCGGGCGCGTACGCGTGCAGGGTGCGCCACACGCTGCCCGAGTCGATGACGTTCATGTTCACGACGACCGTCTGGTTGCCGTCGACGAACTCGAGCGGCAGCACCTCGAACCCGTCGCCGCGCCGCGGTCCGCCGTCCCCCACGAGAATCGCGTCGGGGAAGATGCGCAGGAGACGGCGGACCCGGGTGGCCCCGGCGTCGTGCCCGGCGACGTGGCCGTCGGGGTCGATCAGGACGTCGCTCCAGCGGACGGCGATCCTCATCGCGCGTCCTCCTTGTCCTGCACCGTGTCGTCAGCCGGCACGTCAAGGGTCGGGTGCGACGGTGCGGCGGCCTCCACGAGGTCGTCCACCGCGTCGACGTCGACGTCGTCCGACTCGCGCAGCGACGTCGTGATCCGCATGCCGTAGAACGAGCGGTGCACGAAGTACGCCGAGGCGAGGAGGAAGACGCCGGCGAGGATGAAGGTCAGCGTGCGGTGACCCTCGTCGGCGAGGATGACGCCGAGCTCGACGGCCAGCAGACCGAACAGGGTCGTGAACTTGATGACCGGGTTGAGCGCCACCGACGACGTGTCCTTGAAGGGGTCGCCGACGGTGTCGCCGACGATGGTCGCGTCGTGCAGCGCGGTGCCCTTGGCGTGCAGGTCGACCTCGACGATCTTCTTCGCGTTGTCCCAGGCGCCACCGGCGTTGGCCATGAAGATCGCCTGGTAGAGGCCGAAGATCGCGATCGAGATCAGGTAGCCGATGAAGAACCACGGCTCGACGAACGCGAAGGCGAGCGTCGCGAAGAACACGCCGAGGAACATCGTGAGCATGCCGCGCTGGGCGTACTGGGTGCAGATCTCGACGACCTTGCGCGAGTCGTCCTCGGACGCCCGGGTCGCGCCCGCGTCGAGCCGGATGTTGCGCCGGATGAACTCGACCGCGCGGTAGGAGCCGGTGGTGACGGCCTGGATCGACGCGCCCGTGAACCAGTAGATGACGGCGCCACCGGTGACGAGGCCGAGGAGGAACGGTGCGTGCAGCAGCGAGAGGTTCTCGAGCCCGGTCTCCAGGCCGTTCGTCAGGGTCATGATGATCGAGAAGATCATCGTCGTGGCCCCCACGACGGCGGTGCCGATGAGCACGGGCTTGGCGGTCGCCTTGAACGTGTTGCCGGCGCCGTCGTTCTCCTCGAGCATCTGCTTGGCGCGGTCCCACGCGGGCTCGAAGTCGAAGTCCTTCTTGAGCTCCTCGGTGATGCCGGGCAGGTCCTCGATGGTGGACAGCTCGTAGACGGACTGCGCGTTGTCGGTCACGGGACCGTACGAGTCGACGGCGATGGTCACGGGGCCCATGCCGAGGAAGCCGAACGCCACGAGGCCGAACGCGAACACCGCGGGGGCGATCATGAGCGTGTCGAGGCCGAGCGTCGACATGAGGAACGCGCCGGCCATGAGCACGACGATGCACAGGCCGAGCCAGTAGGCGGACATGTTGCCGGCGACCAGGCCGGAGAGGATGTCGAGCGACGCACCGCCCTCGCGCGAGCTCTTGACGACCTCGCGCACGTGCCGGGACTGCGGCGAGGTGAACGCCTTGACGAGCTCGGGGATCAGCGCGCCGGCCACGGTGCCGAACGAGACGATGATCGACAGCTTCCACCACAGGCCGCCGCCGAGCCCCTCGAGCACGACGAAGCTGGTCACGAAGGTCGCGGCGATGCACAGGGCGGAGGTCAGCCACACGAGGCTCGTCAGCGGGGCCTCGAAGTTCACGCGCTGCGGTGCGCGGGCCCATCGGCGGCTGACGACGAAGTCGTTGACCTGGTAGGACACGGCCGAGGCGACGATCATCAGGGCGCGGATGACGAACAGCCAGACGAGGAGCGACGCCTGCGTGCCCGGGTCGTGCACTCCGAGCAGGACGAACGTCACGAGCGCCACGCCGGTGACGCCGTAGGTCTCGAACCCGTCGGCGGAGGGGCCGACCGAGTCGCCCGCGTTGTCGCCCACGCAGTCGGCGATGACGCCGGGGTTGCGGGCGTCGTCCTCCTTGATGCGCAGGGTGATCTTCATCAGGTCGGAGCCGATGTCGGCGATCTTGGTGAAGATGCCGCCCGCGATGCGCAGCGCGGCCGCGCCGAGGGACTCGCCGACGGCGAAGCCGATGAAGCACGCGCCGGCGACGTCGCGCGGCAGGAAGAGGAGGATGACGAGCATCATCAGCAGCTCGACGCTGATGAGGACCATGCCGACGGCCATGCCGGACCGCATGGGGATGCGGTGCACGGGCAGCGGGTGGCCGCGCAGCGCGGAGAACGCGGTACGCGCGTTGGCGAGCGTGTTGACGCGGATGCCGAACCACGCCACGCCGTAGGACCCGGCCATGCCGATGAGGGAGAACGCGATGACGACCGCGACGCGCCCCCACTCGAGGCCGACGAGCGCCTTGTAGTACACGACGATGACGGCGGCGATGAAGACCCACAGCAGCAGGAGGAACCTGCCCTGCTGCACGAGGTAGGCCTTGCAGGTCGACCAGATGAGGTCGGCGACCTCACGCATCGAGCGGTGCACGCTCAGCTTGCGCAGGCCGAGGAACGTGGCGACGCCGAACGCCAGACCGGCGACGCACACGACCAACCCGAGTAAGAGCAGGACTCGTCCGGACATTCCGCCGAACGTGGTGACAGCCCCGAGATCGGGAAGTTGCAGGCTCACCTCCCCACCATGGTCGCTGGTGTTCAGGGCGCTTGCGACGATGCTCACGGGTGCCTGCCTTGGGCTCGGCGGTGGTATGACCACTCTCACGCTAGGACGGTGTGGGATACGGACCCACGGGCCAAGGTCACGGTCGGGGATGACCTAAGCCTCGGGGCAGCGGTGGCGTACCCTGCAGGGCAGACCCCCGCCGAACGGAAAGCAGGATCGGATGCCCACGAAGCTCGTGATCGTCGAGTCGCCGACGAAGGCTCGCAAGATCGCCGGCTACCTCGGCGCCGGGTACGAGGTGGAGGCCAGCGTCGGCCACATCCGCGACCTGCCGCAGCCGTCCGAGCTGCCCGCGGAGATGAAGAAGGGCCCGTTCGGCAAGTTCGCCGTCGACGTCGACAACGGCTTCGAGCCCTACTACGAGGTGTACGCGGACAAGAAGGCCAAGGTCCGCGAGCTCAAGAAGCTCCTCAAGGAGGCCGACGAGCTCTACCTCGCCACCGATGAGGACCGCGAGGGCGAGGCCATCGCGTGGCACCTCATCCAGGAGCTCAAGCCCAAGGTGCCCGTGCGCCGCATGGTGTTCCACGAGATCACCAAGGAGGCGATCCAGCGCGCCCTGGACTCGACGCGCGACCTCGACACCAACCTGGTCGACGCGCAGGAGACTCGCCGCATCCTCGACCGGCTCTACGGCTACGAGGTCTCGCCGGTGCTGTGGCGCAAGGTGCGCCAGGGCCTGTCCGCGGGCCGCGTGCAGTCCGTCGCGACGCGGCTCGTGGTCGAGCGGGAGCGGGCGCGCATGGCGTTCGTCCCGGCGTCGTACTGGGACGTCACCGGGTCGTTCGCCCCGGTCGACGGCGACGACGCGGGGCAGCTCTTCTCCGCGCGGCTGACGGGGATCGGCGGCGACCGTGTCGCCACGGGCCGCGACTTCGACGACCTCGGCCGCCTCAAGGTGCGCACCGGCGTCGTGCACTGCTCCGAGGACGTCGCCCGCGGGGTCGTCGCGGGGCTCGACGGCGCCGACTTCGCCGTCCGCTCGCTCGAGACGAAGCCGTACTCGCGCAAGCCCGCCGCGCCGTTCACGACGTCGACGCTGCAGCAGGAGGCGTCGCGCAAGCTGCGCATGAACGCCCGCGCCACGATGCGCACCGCGCAGTCGCTGTACGAGAACGGCTACATCACCTACATGCGTACGGACAGCCCGGCGCTGTCCTCGGAGGCGATCGACGCCGCCCGCCGCCAGGCCGCCGAGCTCTACGGCCCCGAGTACGTCCCGGGCGCCCCGCGCCTGTACCAGTCGAAGTCCGCCGGAGCGCAGGAGGCGCACGAGGCCATCCGCCCCGCGGGCGACTCGTTCCGCACCCCGGCGCAGGTGGCACGCGAGCTCAGCGGCGACCAGTTCCGCCTCTACGAGCTCATCTGGAAGCGCACGGTCGCCTCGCAGATGGCCGACGCCAAGGGTTCGACGGCGTCGGTGCGCCTCGGGGCCGTGCTGTCGTCCGCCGCGGGCGAGCACGCGGGCAAGGACGCCGTCTTCTCGGCGTCGGGCACCGTCATCACGTTCCGCGGCTTCCTCGCCGCGTACGAGGAGGGCACGGACACCGAGTCCGACGACGCCGCCACGGCCAAGGGCGACGCCCGGCTGCCGCGCATGGCCGAGGGCGACGCGCTCGCGGCCCGCGACCTGACCGCCGACGGGCACACGACCACCCCGCCGTCGCGGTACACCGAGGCCTCGCTCGTCAAGGCGCTCGAGGAGCTCGGCATCGGCCGCCCGTCGACGTACGCGTCGACGATCTCCACGATCCAGGACCGCGGCTACGTGCGGACCTCGGGGCAGGCGCTCATCCCCACCTGGCTCGCCTTCGCGGTGACCAAGCTGCTCGAGGACCACTTCGGCTCGCTCGTCGACTACCGCTTCACCGCCGAGATGGAGCAGGACCTCGACGAGATCGCGGCGGGCGCCCGCGAGCGCCGCGCCTGGCTCACGGAGTTCTACTTCGGCGGTGGCGACGACGAGGTCCAGACGATCCCGGGCGGTCTGAAGAACCTCGTCGACAACCTGGGCGAGATCGACCCCGTCGTCGTCAACTCGGTCGACCTGGGCGACGGCGTGCGGCTGCGCGTGGGCCGGTACGGCCCGTACGTCGAGGACCTGTCGGCTCCCGTCGCCGAGGGCGGCACCCCGCCGCGCGCCTCGGTGCCCGAGGACCTGTCCCCGGACGAGCTGACGGTCGCCAAGGCGCGCGAGCTGATCGCCGCGGGGGGCGACGACGGCCGCGTGCTCGGCCAGGACCCCGCGACGGGCAACGACATCGTCGCCAAGGCGGGCCGCTACGGCCCGTACGTGACCGAGGTCCTGCCCGAGCCGGAGCTCGACGAGGGGCTCAGCGCGGCCGCACGCAAGAAGGCGCTCGCCGCGCTGCCCAAGCCGCGCACCGCGTCGCTGTTCAAGGACATGTCGCTCGACACCGTGACCCTCGACGACGCCCTCAAGCTGCTGTCGCTGCCGCGCGTCGTCGGCGTCGACCCGGCCGACGGTGTCGAGATCACCGCGCAGAACGGCCGCTACGGCCCGTACCTCAAGAAGGGCACGGACTCTCGCACGCTCGCGTCGGAGTCGATGCTCTTCACGGTGACGCTCGAGGAGGCGCTGAAGATCTACGCCGAGCCCAAGCGCCGGGGCGCACGGGGCACCGCGCAGCCGCCGCTGCGCGAGCTCGGCGACGACCCGACGTCGGGCAAGCCGATCGTGATCAAGGACGGGCGGTTCGGCCCGTACGTGACCGACGGCGAGACCAACCGGACCCTCCCGCGCGACCTGACGCCCGAGACGATCACGCCCGAGCGCGCGATCGAGCTGCTGGCCGAGAAGCGTGCGGCAGGCCCGGCGAAGCGCCGGACGACGACCGCCCGCAAGGCCGCGGCTCCTCGGAAGAAGACCACGGCGAAGTAACGCGCTGATCTTCCCCTCGTAACGCGCGTTTGCTTGACTGGGCCAACGGCCGTCGACGGTGACGGCCCGCCCATAAGGCACAGCAAAGAGGGGACATCTTGTGCTGAATCGTCAACGTGTGGGCGTCGCATCCGCGGCAGCCCTCCTGTTGGGTGGCTTGGCGGCGATGCCGGCGGCAGCCCAGTCCGGCTCCGCAGGCGACCCGACCATCACGCTCCCGATCAACGACTCCGCCGCCGGCGGAACCTACGACCAGGACTTCACGAGGGCATACGCGGGCACGACGCCCGACGGCACCCCCGTCTACATCTACGTTCCCGCGGGTACCCCGCTCGACGGCAGCGCGCCCTCCGGCGTCGCCAGCATGGACCCCCAGTTCGACCACAACCCGGCCGACGAGTTCGTCCCGTGCGCCACGACGCCCGACTCGAGCTACACGCTCACCCAGGCGCAGATCGACTATCTGGGCGACACGCTCGCCAACCAGATCGTCGCCGTCGACGAGGAGCACTTCGGCGAGATGCTCGCCGCAGACCCGAACGACCCGGCGTCCGACGCCCTCGTCATGGTCGTGTACAACGTCCAGGACGAGATGTACTACGACTGCGAGTACACGTCGTACACGGCCGGCTACTTCGCCCCCGACTTCATCGACAGCGCCGGCATGAACGTCATCGTCGTCGACGCCCTCGACTGGGCGAACCGCATCGGTGACGCCGACTCGCCGTGGCAGGACGACAACCCGGCCAACGACCGTCCCGAGCTCTACGAGGGCACCATCGCCCACGAGCTCGAGCACCTGCTGCACAACTACTCCGACGCCGGCGAGCTGTCGTGGGTCGACGAGGGTCTCGCGGACTTCGCGATCTTCCTCAACGGGTTCAACGTGGGCGGCTCGCACCTGACCTACCACCAGGTGTTCTACGCCGAGACGTCGCTGACCCGCTGGGGCGGCGGCCTCGAGAACTACGGTGCCGCGTACACGTTCTTCCAGTACCTGTGGGAGCGCGCGGGCGGCAACGGCGACGGCACGTACACCCCCGACCTGGAGTACGACGGCGTGGCCGGCGACCTGCTCGCGAAGCTGATCTTCGCCAACCAGGCCGACGGCATGGACGGCGTCCAGGCCGCGATCGACGAGTTCAACGCCACCACCGGCGCCGACCTGCCCGACGTCGCGACCCTCTACCAGGACTGGGCCGTGGCCGTGTACCTGGACGACGAGGACTCCGACCTGTTCGACATCAAGGCCGCCGACTTCGGCGACCCCGCGTCGACGAGCTGGACGATGGACCTGGCAGACGACCAGTACTGGGAGGGCCGCGGGTCCAACCAGGGCGCGCAGCCGGACGCCAAGTGGAACAGGCGCACGAACGGCCAGTCGTCGACGGCGCTGCCCTACGGCATCCAGATCGAGCGGTTCCGCAACCCCGGCCCGCGCGTCAACGTCACGCTCGACGGCGCGGACTCGTCCGCGGTGCCGCCGCACACCGGTGACACCCACTGGTACGGCGGGTACGAGTCGCAGAACGAGAACATCCTCGACATCGACACCGCCGGTTCGGTGACCGAGCTCGACTTCTGGAGCTGGTACTTCATCGAGGAGGGCTGGGACTACGGCTACGCCGAGGCCCTGGTCGGCGGCGACTGGGTCACCCTGCCGCTGGTGAACGACGCGGGCGAGACCGTCACGACGAACGACGACCCGCACGGCAACAACACCGAGGGCAACGGCATCACCGGCACCTCGGGCGGCGAGTACTTCGTCGACGAGCCCGAGTACATCCACCTGACGGCCGAGGTCCCCGCGGGTGCCACGGACGTCCGGTTCCGGTACTCGACCGACGCCGCCTACATGGACACGGGCTTCTTCGTCGACGACGTCATGGTCAACGGGGCCGAGGCCGCGCTCTCCTCGGAGCCGGGCCACTGGACGCAGACCAACGGCGAGCAGGACAACAACTGGTCGCTGCAGGTCATCGCGTCCTGCGACCTCACCGCGGGCACCACCGCGGGCGAGATCGTGGACTCGGCGGGCAACCACGTCTACCGCTACACCGGCGACCTGATCACCGCGGGCGTGTTCGACACGAAGTGCGCCAACGGCAACAAGGGCGACTTCGCCGTCCTGATCTCGAACCTGCCGACGGGCGACCTGACGTTCCTGGACGCCCCGTACACGCTGAAGGTCCGCAAGTGAGCTGACCTCCGCGCGACGCGACGGGCCCGGCCGCCTCGGCGGCCGGGCCCGTCGTCGTCCGGGCTACTCCACCGTGACCGCCTCCAGCACCGGCAACCGGGCCGCCCGGACGGCGGGCCCGATGGAGGCGATGAGCCCGATGACGACGGCGATGCCCAGCACGAGCAGCACCTGGCCCCACGGGATCGCCAGCCGGGTCAGGCCCTCGTCGGCCAGCACGCCCGGCAGCGACGCGGCGACGGCGATACCCGTGATCACGCCCAGCACCGTGCCGTAGACGGCGATGAGCACCGACTCGAGCGCGATGACGGCGGCGAGCTGGAGCCGCCCCAGCCCGACGGCGCGCAGCAGCCCGATCTCGCGCGTGCGCTCGATGACGGACAGCGCGAGGGTGTTCACGATGCCGAGCAGCGCGATGACGATCGACAGGGCGAGCAGCGCGTAGAGGATCGCGATGGCCTGGTTGACCTGGTCGGCGACGGCAGACGCGGTCTCCTCGCGGTCGCGCACCGTCAGGACGAGGAAGGGCTTGACCGCGTCGCGCAGGTCCGCCCGCAGGTCCGCGACGGGCGTGCCGTCCGCGGGGGTCACGTAGATGGCCCGGACGGACGCCTGGGCCGCGGGGACGACGGAGTCGAACAGGTCGTCCCGCAGCAGCACCCCGGTGCCGGCCACCTGCGACTCGAAGACCGCGCCGACGGCGACCGTGCGCGTCTGGTCGCCCAGGCCGAGGGTGAGGGCGTCACCGACCTGCACGCCGAGGTCGCGCGCGGTGCGGCGCAGGACGGCGGCCTTGCCGCCCACGAGCGCGGTCGTCGGGTCGCCGGACAGCTCCTCGACGTTGAGGGCCCGCTCGAAGAACTGCGCGCTCACTCCCGCGACCGGGCTCGCGCTGGGCTCGCCGTCGTCGTCGCCGACCGTGACGCCCGTCGTCCCCAGACGGACCACCTCCAGGTCGCCGACGCCCGGCACCGCCCGGACGGCGGCGACGGCGTCGGCGGGGACGCGGAACGTGGCCGAGTCGACCAGCAGCGGGGCGCGCAGCTCGGTGTTGACGACGGTGCTGACCGACGCCGCCGTGGACGCGGCGATGACGCCGGTGCATGCCACGAGCGCCATGCCGATCGTCAGGGCGCCCGCGGTCGCGGCGGTGCGGCGCGGGTTGCGGGTGACGTTGCCGCGCGCCAGGCCGCCCAGGGGCTTGAGCAGCCACGCCGCCGGGGCGCCGAGCGCCCGCAGGACCCAGCGCGCGACGGCGGGCGAGCCGACCAGCACGCCGAGCAGCAGCAGCCCGGCGCCGAACCCGAGGACCCAGCGCGGGTTGTCGTCGAGCCACCGCCACCCGGTGACGCGGTCGTCGAGCGCCAGCCCGATGCGGTAGGCCAGCACCAGCAGCGCCCCGCCCGCGGCCGCGATGAGCACACCCGCCACCGCGCGCACGCGCACCCCGCGCTCGGGGGCGACGTCG
>CBINDH010000020.1:0-16785 GCA_966249365.1 uncultured Xylanimonas sp.
AGTACCGGGCGGCGAGCGAGGGCTCGGCGCCGGAGCGTTCGACGACGCGGCGGCCACCCGCGGCTCCCGGGTCGCAGGTCCTGCCCGTCATGCCGGCGCCGACGCCCAAGCCGCCCGTCACGCCGACGCCGACGCCCAAGCCGCCCGTCACGCCGACGCCCACGCCCACGCCGACCGTGACGCCGACTCCGGTTCCCACGACGCCCACGACGCCGACGCCGTCGCCGTCGCCGTCGGACGAGCCCACGCCGTCGCCGTCGCCGTCCTACGAGCCCACGCCGACGCCATCGCCGTCGGGCGAGCCCACGTCGTCGCCGTCGGACGAGCCTGCAACGCCGGACCCGTCGCCGTCGGACGAGCCTGCCACCCCGGACCCGTCGCCGTCGGACGAGCCGGCCACCCCGGACCCGTCCCCGTCGGACGAGCCGACCACCTCCCCGTCGGACGAGCCCACGGACACACCCCCGTCGGACGAGCCGACCGGTGTGAGCGACGACCAGCAGACCGACGTCGCCGTCCCGACGTCCCCGGACCCGGGCGTGACCCAGGCCCCGCAGGGAACGTCCGGACGCGACTCCGAGGCAGACCCCGAGCCGGAGCCCGACCCGGGACCGGACCCCGAGCCCACCCCGCCGGACCCGGCTGGGTGAGCGTCGGCGGCCGGTACGCCGACCGTCATCGACGACACGACACGCCGTGACCCTGGACTGACGGCGGGCGAGAGGGAACACTCGGTTCGACGCAGAGGCGACCGCCGGCGTGGGCCGGCGAGGGCGGAGCGGAGACATGGACCTCGAGCAGACCGAGCAGCGCACCGCGACAGGTTCGGGCATCTCGTGCCGGACGACGGCCGACGGCACCCTCGTGACCCTCTGGGGCGAGGTCGATGCCGCGCTGCGTGAGCCTGCCAGCGAGGTCATGGCCATGCTCGCCGTGCACGCCACGGGCGTCCCGGTGGTGATCGACGCGAAGGACGTGACGTTCATCGACTCGTCGGGCGTGGCGTTCGTGCTGCAGGTCTACGTGCTGGGGCAGGAGACGGGGACGCCGGTGAGCCTGCGCGACCCGTCCGAGGCGGTCACGGAGGTGCTCGACATGGTCGGCATCGGCGGCCGGATCCCCGTGATCCACAGGTCGGGCGCGGAGTCCTGAGCGGCGGCGAGCGGCGTCGGTCGGGGGCGGCGTTCCTCGTCGCCCTGCTGCTGCTGGCGCTCCTTGCGGTGGGCGCGGACCGTGCCGCGGCGTGGGTCACGGAGCGCGGCGTGGCGGCGGCGGTCGAGCTGAGCGGTTCCGAGGTGGCGGGCGCGGACGTCACGATCCACGGGTTCCCGTTCGTCACCCAGCTCGTCGGCGGCAGCCTGGAGCGGGTCACGGCGACGCTGGGCAGCGGGTCGTTCGGCGGGTACGCGGTGAGCGACGTGAGCGTCGACGCGCGCGACGTCGTCCCGCGTGCGCCGTGGACGACGGGCCGTGCGGACGCCGACGGCGTGGTGTCGTTCGACACCGTCGCGGCGGCGCTGACGGAGCGCCTGGGTGTCGAGGTGACGGTCGGTCCTGCACCGTCGGACCCGGGTGCGCTCACGGTGGGGATGCCGGTCACGGTGCTGGGCACCACGGTCGACCTCGCCGCGGTGGTGCTGCCCGAGGTCGTCGACGGCGCGATGGGTGCCCGGATCAGCACGGTCTCGCTGGGTGGGGTCGCGGTGGATGCCGGGTCGCTGCCGGGCGGGCTCGCGGACCGGTTGGCCCAGCTCAGGGTCCCGCTCAGGCTGCCCGCGGGGGTGACGTTGGTGGAGGTGCGCGGGGAGCCCGAGGGCGTGCGGCTGGTGCTGGAGGGGCGGGACGTGGCGTTGGGCTCGCTGACCCGTTAGCGCCGGGCGATTTGGGAAACCATTCCGCGGGGTGCATGATTATGCATACCAACGAGAAGTCACCCAGACCGGAGCATCACCCATGCGCACCCGCCCCGCCCTCGCCTTCGTCGCCGCCACCGCGGCCGTCCTCGCCCTCGGTGCCTGCACCTCGGCCTCGGAGGACCTCGGGAACCGAGAGCCCAGCGCCGACGCCAGCGAGGCGACGAAGGACGAGGCCATCGCCGCGCTCGTCCCGGAGGCCGTCGCGGCGGACGGCAAGCTCACCGTCGCCGCGGAGCTGACCTACGCCCCGCTCGAGTTCGTCGACGCCGACGGCAAGACGCCGGTCGGCCTCGACATCGACATCGCGACCGCGATGGCCGGTCTCATGGGCCTCGAGATCGACATCCAGTCGGCGCAGTTCGACTCGATCATCCCGGCGATCGGCACGCGCTACGAGGCGGGCGTCTCGGCGTTCACCATCAACGCGGAGCGCCTCGACGCGGTCTCGATGGTCAGCTACTTCACCGCCGGCTCGCAGCTCGCCGTCCAGACGGGCAACCCCGCGGGCGTCGACCCCGAGAACCTGTGCGGCCTGACCGTCGGCGTCCAGACCGGCACCGTCCAGCAGGGCGAGCTCGAGGAGCTCAGCGCCGCCTGCGACACGCCGATCCAGATCCTCCCGTACGACTCGCAGGCCACCGTGACGACCAACCTCGTGGGCGGCAAGCTGCAGGCCATGTACGCCGACTCGCCCATCACGGCCTACGCCGTCGAGCAGGCGGGCGGCGAGCTCGAGACCCTCGGCGAGATCCGGGACGCGGCGCCCTACGGCGTCGCCGTCCACAAGGACGACGCCGAGCTCGCCGAGGCCGTCCGCGCCGCTCTCCAGCAGCTCATGGACGACGGCACGCTCGCCGAGATCGCCGCGCGCTGGGGCAACGAGCAGGGCGCCCTGACGACGGCGGAGACCAACCCGTCGCTGTGACCGTTCCCGCCGCTGTCCGGCGGGCGCACACTCGGTAACGATCTGTGCACGGGGGTTTCAGTTCCCGTGCACACCCCGCCACACTTGGGGCGGATCGGCGCCACGTCCACGTCGATCGGGACCCCACCAGCCCCACGGAGCCCTCATGCGTACTCGTCCTTCCCTCTCGGTCGCGCTCGTCGCGACGGCGACCCTCGCCCTCGGCGCCTGCTCGTCCGCCTCGCAGGAAGGCGGGAACGGCAGCACCGCCACGAACGGCGGGTTCGACCTCTCCAGCATCGTCAAGAGCGACGAGATCGCCGCGCTCGTCCCCGACGCCATCGCCGCGGACGGCAAGCTGACGATCGGGTCCGACCTGACGTACGCGCCGGCCGAGTTCGTCGCCGCGGACGGCAAGACCGCCGTCGGCTTCGACATCGACATCATCACGGCCGTCGCGCAGCTCATGGGCCTGGAGGCCGACGTCCAGTCGTCGGCGTTCGACGCGATCATCCCGAGCATCGGCACGCGCTACGAGGTGGGCATCTCGTCGTTCACCATCAACGCCGACCGCATGCAGTCCGTGACGATGGTCAGCTACTTCGACGCCGGATCGCTGTTCGCCGTCGCGGCGGGCAACCCCGACGGCATCGACCCGGCGAACCTGTGCGGCGTCACCGTCGGCGTCCAGACGGGGACCGTGCAGCAGGAGGCGCTCGACGCGGCGCAGGCGGCGTGCGGCGACGACAAGATCGACGTCCTCCCGTTCGAGTCGCAGGCCGACGTCACGACGAACCTCGTGGAGGGCCGCGTCCAGGTCATGTACGCGGACTCGCCCATCACGGCGTACGCGGTCGAGCAGGCCGAGGGAGCCATCGAGGCCCTCGGCGAGATCCACGACTCCGCGCCGTACGGCATCGTGGTCGCGAAGGACGACGCCGAGCTGGCCGAGGCGGTCCGTGCCGCTCTCCAGCAGCTCATGGACACCGGTGACCTCAAGGCGATCGCCGGCGAGTGGGGCCAGGCCGACGGTGTGCTCAGCTCGTCGGAGATCAACCCCAGCGTCGGCTGACGCGGCCGGAGCGCCGCCGCTTGTACCAGGCGGTGGCGCTCCGCGCAATACCCACGCATCTCGGACATCCGGGATAGTCGCGTCGAATACCCCCGCCCTAGGTTCCTGACTGCGGGACACACGTCCCGCGACCACAGGAGTACCTGAGGGGAGGGACACCCATGCACAGCTACGTTGCGCCGAAGCTCACGCGTATCGGCTCGTTCAAGATGCTCACCAAGGCCCTTGGCCGCAAGACGCTTAACGACGCCGCGCACCGCCCCGCGCTCTTCGTCATCACCTGGTGACGACGGGGGCTCGATCTGGGGATGTCGGCGTGAGGCCCGGGCAGTCCGACTCGCGCCGGCATCCATCGTCTCCGGCCTCTGCCCGCTCAGCGGCGTGCCGGACTGCCTGATCTGGAGTCGGAGTGCCTGTCGTCGTCGTGCCCGATTCCCCGCTCCGCCCGGGGATGGCTGCCTCCCTCGTCGCCCGGGTCGGCCCGGTGCTCTTCCGCCACCCCTCCGGGCGGCCGTGGATCCTCGGATCGCTCGACGGTCGAAAGGCCATCAGCGCCCGCACGCGTGACGTCGAGGTCGTCGCGATCGGCAACGACACGTCTGGCACGGACGACAACGCCCTGGCCGCCACCCTCGCGGGCGTCCGCTCGGTCGCCGAGATCGACGCCGCGGGCATCACCGAGGGCGACGTGCTCCTCTTCGCCCGCAGCCACGACCGCATGCGGTCGCAGCCCCCGCTGTTCCTCACCCGCTCGCTGTGCTGGGCCACGGTCGACGGCGTCCCCCTCATCTCCGACGACCAGCTCACGCTCGTCAGGCTCGCCGGCCTGACCCCCGACGTCGCCGTCGTGGCGAGCAGGCTGACGGACGCCGAGCTGTGCGGGCCGTTCGGGCTGCGCAGCATCTGGTCCGGGCTCGACGTGCCGCGCCCCGGTCAGTGGCTCGACTCGCGGGGGTCGAACGCCCCGCAGCCGGTCGGATGGTGGCGTCCGCCGCAGCCCGAGCGGTCCCTCGACGATCTCGCGGACGAGCTCCGCGACGCGCTCACGGCCGCACTGACGACGCGCGTCGCCGGTCACCGGGAGGTCAGTGCCGACCTGTCGGGCGGGCTCGACTCGACGACGCTGAACTTCGTCCTCACCGAGGTGCTCGGCCGCCCGCACCACACGTTCTTCCTCGCCACGAGCGACGCCGCGAACAACGACCACCTGTGGTCGATGCGGGCGGCGACCGAGCTCGGCACCTTTCACCACGCGGGCGCGTACCGGTCGATGCTGCCGCACGTGGCCGACGCGGCCGCGGGCACGCTGGAGTCGACGCCTGAGGGGCCGAGCCTCGCCTCCGTGCTGGCCGCGGGGTCCGTCCCGCTCATCGAGAGGACGCTGGCCGGGAGCGGGTCGACGCTGCACCTCAACGGCAACGCCGGCGACGCGCTCTTCGGCCCGGTGTCGACGATGGTCTGGTCGTACGCCCGATCGGGGGAGAGGGGGCGCTGGCGACGGTTGCGACGGTTGCGGCTGGTCAACCGCTACCCGCTCGGCGAGACGGTCCAGATGCTGGCCGAGCGCGGCACCTACCGCGGCGACCTCGAGCGCTTCGCGCACCACGACTTCGCCGCGCCCGAGAAGGACGTCGCCACCTTCGCGCGGTGGGTCCTGCTCGCGCGGGCGCACCCCGGCCTGACGGACGCGGCGCGCGAGCACCTGCGCGACCTGGCCCGACGCGAGCTCGCCGAGGGACACGACGTCTGGTCGCCCGACCGCACCGTCCACCAGATCGTCCACTTCCTGTCCATCCACGGCAGCGAGGTGCGCCGCATGAACCAGGCGCGCACACCGGGCGCGGGCATCGCCTTCGACACCCCGTACCTCGATCGTCGGGTCGTCGAGGCGAGCCTCGCGCTGCGCATCGGGGACCGCATCCGCCAGCGCCCCGCCAAGCCCCTGCTCGCCGCGGCGAGGCCGCAGACGATGGCGATCGACTACTTCCTGCGCCAGGACAAGGGCGACTACACGGCCGAGGTGTTCGAGCAGCACAAGACGCTCGTGCCGCTCGTGCGCGAGCTGTTCGCGGACGGGTCGGCCCTCGAGGACCTGGGCCTCGTCGACCCCGCCCGGATCGTCCGCTCCGTGACCGAGTTCTCGGTCGACGGGACCGAGCACCGCGACCTCAACCAGATCGTCTTCACGGAACGCTGGCTGCGGTCGCTGCCGGCCACGCACGCCGCGCCTGGCCAGGGCGCACGTCATCGAGAGGGTGAGCTCGCATCATCGCGCTGAAGGAAGGCCTCGAGGTCGTCGAGGTCGAGGACGGACGCGTCGTCCTCGACTCCGCGAAGGGCGTCTACTGGCACCTCAACGAACCTGCCATCGCGGTGATCGAGGCGCTGGGGCAGGGTCGCACGCTCGAGGACGTCGTCCAGGACGTCGTGCGCGACACCGGCGCCGACGTGGAGCGGGTGCGCAGCGACTACCGCGCCCTCGCGAAGGAGCTCCGCAAGGCAAGGCTGATCACGGGCGTCGTGCGGTGAGCTCGCCGATCCTGCCCGAGACCCGCGGCCGGCTCGGTCTGCGCGACTCCCTCGTCGCACGGGTGGCGACGGCGACGGCGTTCGTCGTCACGGCCCTCCCGCCGCGCGGCATCCGCGTGTTCCTCGCGGCGGTCGCGAAGGGCGGGCGGCCCGCGCGGACGGACGAGGTGCTGGCATGGCGCACGGCCGCCAACACCGTGAGCCGGCGCTGCGCGGGTCTGGGCTGCCTGCAGCGGTCGATCGCGGTGATGCTGCTGGCCCGGTTCCACGGCGTCGCCCCCGTGTGGAAGACGGGCTTCCGTCCCGACCCGTTCGTCGCGCACGCCTGGGTCGAGGCCGAGGGTGAGCCCGTCGGCGAGCCGGACGTCGTCTCGCAGTTCCGGATCGTCCTCAGCGTGGATCCGCACGCCTGAGGCGGGACCCGTACAAGCCAGGCGGGGCCCGCGCAAGACCTCGACGAGTGGAGTGACAGTGGCCGACACGTCGGTGATGACGAGAGCGCCGCAGGCCGACGACGGCGACCGGCCTGCACCCGCCGCGAGCCCCCGGACCGTGGGACCGCGCGACGTCGCCCGCGTGCTGTGGCCGTACCGCCGGCGCATGCTCCTGGCCCTCGCGCTGGGGCTCGCCGGCACGGCGTGCGGCGCCCTGCAGCCGCGCGTCGTGTCGCGGGCCGTGGAGACCTTCGACGGGGGCCTGCCCCGGTCCACGGTCGTCCTCATGGTGGGGCTGCTGGTGGGCGGCGCCCTGTTCACGAACGCGCAGCAGCTCGTCCTCGAGCGCTCCGGCGAGGAGTTCGCGTTCGACACGAGGAAGCGGCTCGTGCGGCACGTGTTCGCGCTGCCGATGGGGGTGATCGAGCGCCGTGACCGCGCCGACCTCGTCTCGCGGGTCACCACGGACGTCTCGCAGGTCCGGCACGTCATGAGCGCCGGCTTCGTCGAGCTCGCCACGAGCCTCGTCGCCGTCGTCGTCTCCGTCGTGATGATGGCGCTCATCGACGGCCTGCTGCTCGGGCTGACCGCGGGGGCCATCGTCGCGGCGCTCGTCGCCGTCGTCCTGATCGGCCGGCACAACACCCCGGTGGGCCTGCGGATGCAGGACTCGGTGGGCAGGCTCGCGGGCTCGGTCAGCCGGTCGCTCGGCTCGATGCGCACCATCCGCGCCACGTGCGCGGCGGGCCGCGAGGCCGACGCCTCGGTCGAGCGGGCTCGCGAGGTGCTCGCCGCGGGCTACGCGGGCGCCACGCTGCGCGCCGCGATCCAGACCTTCGTGTCGGTCACGGTCCAGGTCATGCTCATCGTCATCGTGGCGGTCGGCGCGCTGCGCGTGGCCGCGGGCGCGATCTCCATGGGTGACCTCAGCGCGTTCATCATGTACCTGATGCTCATGACTGCACCGATCCTGCTGAGCGGGAGCATCTTCTCCTCCCTCGGCGAGGCGATGGGTGCGCTCACCCGGGTCCTCGAGGTCTACGACATCGAGGCGGAGCAGGACGTGCAGGTCCCGCCCGCCGTGCCGGTCCCGGCGGCGGCTCCCGGCGTGCCCGTGTTCGAGCTCGACGACGTCGCGTTCCGCTATCCCGAGCACCCGCAGTCGGGCGCCGCCGGGCGCGACTGGGCCCTGCGGGACGTGTCGCTCCGGGTGACGGAGGGGACGACCACGGCGGTCGTCGGGCCCTCGGGCGCCGGCAAGTCGACCGTGTTCGCGCTGCTCGAGCGCTTCTACGACCCCACGTACGGCACGGTCCGCTTCCGTGGGCAGGACGTGCGCCGGTTGTCGCGCGAGGAGCTGCGCAGGCACGTCGGCTACGTGGAGCAGGACGCCCCCGCGCTGTCCGGCACGGTGCGCGACAACCTCCTGCTGGGTGCGGGCACCGCGTCCGACGCCGAGTGCGCCGAGGTGCTGCGCCAGGTCAACCTGCTCGCGGCGGGCGACGACCCGGCGGCGCTGCTCGACACGCAGGTCGGCGACGCCGGCGAGCTGCTCAGCGGCGGCGAGCGCCAGCGCCTCGCGATCGCCCGCGCGCTGCTGTCCGACACGCCCGTCCTGCTGCTCGACGAGGTCACGTCGAACCTCGACGGCACCAACGAGCGCATGATCCAGGACCTGGTCGCGTCGCGCGGCCGCCGGTCGATCGTCGTGATCGCCCACCGGCTGTCGACCGTCGTCTCGGCGGACACGATCGTGGTCGTCGACGGCGGCCGCGTCGTCGGGCAGGGCACGCACGACGAGCTGCTCCGCACGTCGGACCTGTACCGCGAGCTCGCCCACCACCAGCTGCTCGCTTGACCAGGCCCTCAGCGCGACTCGTGCAGCAGCCCCGCCTGGTACGCGAGCACCGCGAGATGCGTGCGGTCGCCCACGTCGAGCTTCGCGAACATGCGCCGCAGGTACGTCCGGACCGTCTCGGTGCTGAGCATCAGCTCGTCGGCGATCTGCTGGTTCGAGCGGCCGAGCGCCACCAGGCGGACGACCTCGACCTCCCGGGCCGTGAGCACCTTCCCGACGAACGCGTGGGTGTGCTCGGGGCGCGGCGGGGCGAGCTGCCTGATCAGCCGCCCGGTCACTTCGGGCGCGAGCAGGGCGTGGCCCGCGTGCACCGTGCGGACGGCGGCGAGCACCTCCTGCGGCGAGGCGTTCTTGAGCAGGAAGCCCGAGGCGCCGGCGGCGAGCGCCTCGTGCACGTACTCGTCGAGGTCGAACGTCGTGAGCATGACGACCCGGATGTGCTCGAGGGTGAGGATCTCGCGGGCCGCGTCGAGCCCCGTCGCCCGGGGCATCTGGACGTCGAGGAGCGCCACGTCCGGCATGCGGAGCCGGGCCAGGCGGACCGCCTCCTCGCCGTCGCCGGCCTCGCCGACGACGAGGAACCCGTCGGTGCGGTCGAAGAGCTTCCGGTACGCCGCCCGGAAGCCTGCATCGTCGTCGGCGAGCAGGACGCGGACGGGTCCGGATGACGCCATGCCCTTTGACTACCACGGCGCCATCCGGCTTGTGGAGGGCCGATCGGTACGCTCGCATCGTGGAAGACCTCGTCGGCGGCCGCGCGTCGCCGCCTGCCGCGGGCGCGGCCCGTCGCCTGGTCGACGTCCTGGCGACCGCCCTGGTCATCGGCGTCTTCTGGATCCCGCCGACGCTCGAGGCGGAGGACCCGTGGCGCGTCGTCCTCGGCCTCGGCCTCGCGGCCGCGGCGGCCGCCGCGATGATCCTGCGACGGCGGGCGCAGACGGTCGCCGTCCTCGTCGCCGGGCTGGCGACGATCGTCAGCACCGCGCTCGGGACGTGCCAGGACTTCATGGTGGCCGCCGCGTGGTGCCTGTACCCGTTGGCGATCCGGCGTGCGGCGCGCACGCAGCAGCTCTTCGGCGTGCTCGTCGTCGGCCTGCTCGGCACGTTCACGGTCGGGAGCTTTCCCGCGTCGGGCGGCCGGCAGATCGCCCAGTCGATGGTGCTGTCGGTCGCCGCGCTGTGCGTCGCGTGGCTGCTGGGCGCGATGGTCGGCCGGCAGATCGACCTCGCCCGCGAGGCCGAGAGCGCCCGCGTCCGCCTCGAGGTGGCGCGCGAGGTGCATGACGTCGTGGGGCACGCGCTCGGGCTCGTCAGCGCGGAGGCGGGCGTGATGCGGGCGCTGCCCGACGCCGACGAGCACGAGCTCCGCGAAGCGCTCGGTGACATCGAGGGCCAGGCGCGGCGGGCGCTGGAGGAGGTCCAGGCGCTCGTGCGGGGGCTGCGGGCCGGGTCGCTCGACGACCGGTCGGCCGTGCCGGTCGGCTCACCGGCTCCGAAGCTGGTCGAGCTCATCGAGGCCACGCGCGCGTCGGGCGTGTCGATCCACGCGCGGCTCGACCTCGACGAGCTCGTCGACGACGACGTGGCGGCGTTCGTCGTCCGCGTCGTCCAGGAGTCGCTGGCGAACGTGGTCCGGCACGCCCGGGGGGCGGAGTGCATGGTCGTCGTCGAGTCCGACGACGCGGCGGTCGTCGTCCGGGTCCGCGACGACGGGCCGGGCGTGACGGGGGCCGTCGAGTCGGGGTTCGGCCTGCGCGGCATGCGGGAGCGCGCGCGGCTCGTGGGCGGCTCCGTCGTCTGGGGGAACCGGGCCGAGGGCGGCGGGTTCGAGGTCACCGCCTGGGCGCCGCTGCGCGCGGGCCTGCGGCGTTTGTCTACTTTCGGGTGACGCGCCTGCGACGCGCTGACCTGCACGATCACGGATCAAGAGCCGTCGTCCGTGAGGAACCCATGATCCAGATATCGAGTCTGACGAAGCACTACCGGGGAGTCGTGGCCGTCGACGACGTGTCGTTCACGGCCATGCCCGGCCGGGTCACCGGGTTCATCGGACCGAACGGTGCGGGCAAGACGACGACGCTGCGCATCCTGCTGGGCCTGACCGCGCCGACGAGCGGGACGGCCACGATCAACAACTCCCGGTACCGCGACCTGACGAACCCGCTCCGGACGGTCGGCGCGATGCTCGAGGGCCACGGGGCGCTGCCCGAGCGCCGGGGCGTCGACCACCTCACCTGGATCGCGCAGTCGAACGGGATCTCCACCAAGCGGGTGGCCAAGGTCCTCGACATCGTCGGCCTGGCGAAAGCCGACCGCCGCCGGGTCAAGACGTACTCGCTCGGCATGGGCCAGCGGCTCGCGATCGCCGCGGCCCTCCTCGGTGACCCCGAGGTCCTCGTGCTGGACGAGCCCACGAACGGCCTGGACCCGGAGGGCATCGTGTGGGTCCGTACGCTGATGCGCGACTTCGCGCGCGAGGGCCGCACGGTCCTGGTGTCCAGCCACCTCATGGCCGAGCTGTCCGAGACGGCCGACGACCTGGTCATGCTCGGCCGGGGCCGCGTCCTGGCGACCGGCACGGTCCGTGAGGTGACGGCCGGCTACGGGACGCTGGAGCGCGCCTTCTTCGCGACGATCGCCGGGGAAGCCCGATGACGCCCCTGCTCCGCGCCGAGGCCACGAAGATCCTGACGCAGCGCAGCGTGTGGATCGCCACGGCGATCCTGCTGGGGCTCCAGGTGCTCCTGGGCGTCCAGACCCTCCCCATGTACGCCGAGGCGGTCGACGCGATCACGCCCGCGGGGACGATCGAGATCTTCGACGGGCGGGCGCAGCACGCCGAGCAGGCCATGGTCGAGGCGCTCGTCTCGTCGTCGCTCGAGATGAGCCTGTTCCTGCCCGTCATCGCCGTGCTGCTCGCGGGCCAGGAGTTCAAGAACCACCAGCTGAGGACCACCCTCCTCGCCGTCCCGGCGCGCGGGCGCCTGATGATGGCGAAGCTCCTGTCGAGCGCCGCGTTCCTGCTCGTGCCCGTCCTCGGGGTCGCCGCGGTCTCGGCCGTCTTCACCTTCCTCGCCGTCAAGGACTGGAACCCGGGGCTGCTGTTCTCGCCGGCCGCGCTCGCCGCGCAGCTCCAGTTCATCGGGTTCGCGCTCGCGGCCTGCCTGCTCGCCGCGGGCATCACGATGGTCACGCGCAACGTCGTGGTCTCCGCCATCCTCGTCGTGACGATGGCGACCCTGAGCTATGCGCAGGCGGCGCCCGACCTCATCGACCCGTTCCTGCCGGTGAGCGCCGGCCGCAACCTGCTGCTCGACGCCGCGACGGCGACCGACCTGACGAGCGACCCGGCGACGGCCACAGCCGTGCTGCTCGCGTGGGTGGTGCTGACGGGTGTGGGCGCCCTGATCTCGGTGACCCGACGGGACGCCCCGTGAGAGCGCCGGCGCTCGTGAGCCCGATCCGCGCGGAGCTCACGAAGATCTCCACCGTCCCGGCGCTGTGGATCGCGCTGACCGTGACCCTGGCGACCAACTCCCTGCTCGGCTGGGCCGCCGGCATCGGCACGGTCCGCATCTCGAGCGGGGAGGGCATGGTCCCGCTCGCGCAGGCGGGTGCGCTCCTGCTCGCCCCGGTCTACGTGTTCGTCGCGGTCGGCGTCTTCGCGGCGGGAACCGAGTACGGGTCGGGCCAGCTCAGCGCCAGCCTGCTGGCCGTCCCGGGCCGGTCTCGGCTCTTCGCGGCGAAGCTCATCGCGACCGTGGTCGCCGCGGCGGTCGCGGCCCTCGTGGTCGTCGCGCCGGGGTTCGTGCTGCTGCACCGCCACGACCTCGCCGCGGGCACCTTCGTGTGGCGCCCGGCGTTGGCCGAGCTCGGGTCGCACGTGGTCGTGTACCTGCTCCTCGCCGTCGTCGGGCTCGGGCTCGCGTGCATGGTGCGCAACGTCGTCGTCCCGATGATCGTGCTCATCGTGGCGGCGCTGCTGGCCGCCCCCATGCTCCGCGGGTCCTTCCCGGACGTGGTCGCGGTGCTGCCGCACGACGCCGCGCTGAGCGCCGTGGGCACGCCCTCCGGGCCGGACGCCCTCGTCCAGGGGGCCGGGTTCGCGGTGCTCGCGGCCTGGGGGGTCGCGCTGACGGCTGCGGCCTGGATCGCGTTCTCGTTGCGCGACGCGTGAGACGAGGAGCGAGCGTGGACGATCCGATCACCATCCAGGGCCCGGTCCAGGCCGGGCAGTCGGCGCCGCAGGTGAGCCTCGCACCGGGGCAGTCGGCGACGGTGGGTGTCTGCCTGTGCGGGGAGTGCGACCTGAGCCTGCGCGTCGACGACACGAACGCCGTCGCGTTCCTCGCACGGGTCACGGCCGCGAACGGGTACTGGCTCGTGAGCAACCTGTCGCCCGACCAGTCCCTGACGATCGAGAACCTGGACGACCGCAACCAGTACCTCATCGTCGCGCCGGGCCGCACGCGGGTCCCGGTGCCGTTCGAGCTGTCCCAGGTCGGCCCGAGCGCCGCGCCTGCGGCGCCCAAGGTCGTCGTGTTCGGCGCCGAGCCGAGGTCGGCGCCCGCGACCCAGGCGGCGCGGTGCCCCGCCGCCACGCTGCCCCGCCCGCTCCTCGACCCGAGCGCGACCTACTTCCGGGTGCTGCGCGAGCTGTGCCGTCCGCGCCTGGTCGGCGCGATCGCTGCTCCGCTCCCGACGTCCTCGGAGATCGCGTCGACCCTCAGCGAAGGCACGCGCAAGATCAGCGCCCGCGCCGTCGACGCCCACATCAAGTACGTCAGCAAGAAGTTCGAGCTGTCGCCCGGGGTCGGCCGGGACGCGCTCATCACGCTCGCGCTGCGGTCCGGAGTGTTCACCGGCTGACCGACGCCGTCGGTTTCCTCGATCAGCGCCCGGATCCGGCATCCTTGGGGGGTGTGGTCCCGACGTGCCCGGCCAGCGGGCGTCGCGGCCGACCTCTCGCACGTCCAGAAGGAGCAGCGTCCATGAGCGACCCGATCCCTGATCGCCTCCACGCGCGGCCGGTGCCGCGCCCCGGGCGGGTGGTGGGTGCCCTCGTGGTGCTCGTGCTCGCCGCGATGGCCGTCAACGGCCTGGTCACCAACGAGACCTTCCGGTGGGACACCGTCTGGCTGTACCTGCGTGACATCGTCGTCGTCCGCGGCATCGGCTGGACGTTGATCCTGACCTTCGGGTCGATGGCGCTCGCGA
The DNA here is from genome assembly GCA_966249365.1 of uncultured Xylanimonas sp. Classification (GTDB taxonomy): domain Bacteria; phylum Actinomycetota; class Actinomycetes; order Actinomycetales; family Cellulomonadaceae; genus Xylanimonas. The sequence continues at coordinate 13,931 of CBINDH010000020.1, forward strand.
TCGTCATGGCGATCGTGCTCGCGGTGATGCGGCGGTCCGACAACCCCGTGATGCGTGCCGTGAGCTGGTTTTACATCTGGTTCTTCCGCGGCACGCCGATCTACGTCCAGCTCGTGTTCTGGGGCCTGCTCTCGGTGCTGTACCCGCGGCTGTCGCTCGGCATCCCGTTCGGGCCCGAGTTCGTGTCGTTCGAGACGAAGTCCGTCATCACGGCCTTCTGGGCCGCGCTGCTCGGTCTGGCGTTCAACGAGGCGGCCTACCTCGCCGAGATCGTGCGTGCAGGCCTGACCTCGGTCGACCCGGGCCAGGCCGAGGCGGCCAAGGCGCTCGGCATGAAGGACTCGACGATCCTGCGGCGCGTCGTGCTGCCGCAGGCCATGCGCGTCATCGTCCCGCCGACCGGCAACGAGACGATCTCCATGCTGAAGACGACGTCGCTCGTCGTCGCGGTGCCGTTCACGCTCGACCTCTTCTACGCCACCGACGCGATCGGCAACCGGCTCTTCCAGCCGATCCCGCTCCTGGTCATCGCCTCGATCTGGTACCTGGTGATCACGTCGATCCTCATGGTCGGCCAGTCGTACCTCGAGCGGTACTACGGCCGCGGCTTCGGCACGGAGTCGGCCCGCCGACGTCGGCGCCCTGGCCCGGGCGGACGCCCCAGCAAGCAGGAGGCCATCCAGGCCGCCGGAACCACCACGGTCGACCCCTTCCTGGACGTGACGCCATGACGACGAACGAGACCGCCGCCGCCCCCGACCTCATGGTCGAGCTGACCGGCATCCACAAGGAGTTCGGCCACGGCCACTCCGCCGTGCACGTGCTGCGCGGCGTCGACCTGACCGTCCCGCGCGGGTCGGTGACCGTCATCCTGGGCCCGTCCGGCTCGGGCAAGTCGACGCTGCTGCGCTGCATCAACGAGCTCGAGGACATCACCGCCGGCTCCGTCGTCGTCGACGGCGAACGCATGGGCTACCGGCTCGACGACAAGGGCGTGCTGCACCGTCTGCACCCCAAGGTCGTCGCGCGTCAGCGCCGTCGGATCGGCATGGTGTTCCAGCGGTTCCACCTCTTCCCGCACATGACCGCCACCGAGAACGTCATGGAGGCGCCGATCCGTGTGCGCGGCCTGTCGAAGTCGGACGCGCGCACCCAGGCGCTCGACCTGCTGGGGCGGGTGGGGCTGAGCGACCGTGCCGACCACTACCCGGCGCAGCTCTCCGGCGGCCAGCAGCAGCGAGTCGCGATCGCGCGGGCCCTGGCGATGGACCCCGAGCTGATGCTCTTCGACGAGCCGACCTCGGCGCTCGACCCCGAGCTCGTGGGCGAGGTGCTCGCCGTGATGAAGGACCTCGCGGCGTCGGGCATGACGATGATCGTCGTCACGCACGAGATCGGGTTCGCGCGCGAGGTCGCCGACGAGGTCGTGTTCATGGACCAGGGCGTCGTCGTCGAGCAGGGCCCGCCGTCGAAGGTGCTGGACGACCCGCAGAACCCGCGCACGCGCGAGTTCCTCAGCCACGTCCTCTGACGGGACCCGGGCTCCCGGCGTCACGGGGCTGACGACGGCGACGCAACACCGCTACCGTGAGCGCTGCTAAGGAGGGCACGTGCGGCGCTGGCTCGTGGTGTGGGTCTGGACGGTCCTCGTGCTGCTCGCGGTCTGGGGGACGCTCGCGGTCCTGTCCGACTCCATGACGACGCAGGCGCGCAGCACCGCGCCGAACCCCGACGCGACCCGGGTGGTCGTCGAGGGGTCCGCCGAGGCGTACCAGGCCGTGGTGCCGCAGTCCCCGTACCGGGTGGGCGGCACGGCTGTCGTCCCCGACGGGTGGAGCGTCGAGAGGGTCGCCGGGCTGTCGCTCGCCATCCCGCCCGACTGGGCCGTCGACGACGACCCGTGGACCGCCGACGACCGCCCCGGTTCCGACGCCGGCTGGCGCAGCGCCGCCGACCTCGTCGGCCCGGGGGAGCAGCCGGCGCAGGTGGCCGTCGCCGACCTGCCCGCCTCGTGGGCCGACACGACCCGCGGCTGGACCGAGCAGCACGTGATCCCCGTTCCCGGGGCCGAGGAGGCCTCGCTCGCGGTCGTCGAGCAGTCGACGGGCTCCGGCGGGACGGTGCTGACGGCGCGCGTCGTCGTCAGGCAGGTCCTCGACGGGCCGGCGCACGTCGTCGACCTGCGACTGCCGCCCGACGCCGCGGGCGGTCTGGACCTGCTCGACGCGCTCGTCGGGTCGCTGAGCCTCGACTGACGGGCGCTACTCGCAGGCGACGCCGTTGCGGTCGAGGTCGAGACTGCGGCTGTAGTACGGGTCGCCCTTGCGGATCGGGGTCTGGACGCCCTGGGCGCGGAGCTGGTCGCACGTGCTCGCGGAGTCGCCGAGGAGACCACCGCCCCAGCCGGGCTGCTGCGGCTCCTGCTGTTGTTGCTGCTGCTGCTCCTCGAGCTTCTTCTGCTGCTCGGTGATCTGGTCCTGCGCGCTGACCAGGTCGGCCTCCTTCTGCGTGGCGGCCGTCTCGCGTGCTGCGACGTCGGCCTCGCGCTGCGCGAGCGTCTCCTTCGCGGCCTCGAGGTCGGCGCGCTGCGCGGCGAGCTCCTCGCGCTCCTCGAGCACCTGGGCCTGCGCGTGCTGCGCGTCCTTCACGGCCTGGCCGGCGTCGGACGCCTGGACGACGGAGGCCATGACGCCGACGATCACGCCCAGTGCGAAGCACGCGATGGCGACTCCGGGGATCAGCCACTGCGGCGTCTTGCGCCCGTCGCCGGACGAGCCGGAGGTGGACCCCGACCCTGCGGGTGCGGGTGCGGGCCCGCTCGGTCACCTGCGGGCAGCGGGATCGCGGCGCCCTGC